>PLDF01000123.1 GCA_003135055.1 Bryobacterales bacterium
TGGTGCCTTCGACGATCGGCAGGATGTCGCGCTGCACGCCCTCGCGGCTCACGTCGGGGCCATGGCCCGATTCGCGCCCCGCGATCTTATCGATCTCGTCCAGAAAAATGATTCCGCTCGATTCCACGCGCTCAAGCGCCACCCGCGTCACCTGGTCCATGTCGATGAGCTTCTGCTCCTCTTCCTGCACCAGGTAGTCCAACGCCTCGGCCACGCGCATCTTGCGGCGGCGCGTCTTCTGTCCGAAGAAATTGGGCAGCATGTCTTTCAGATTGATGCCCATATCCTCAATGCCTGCATTGGTGGTAATTTCGAGGCTGGGCGCACGGTCTTTGACTTCGATCTCCACCAGCCGCTCGTCCAGCTTGCCCTCGCGCAGGCGCTCGCGCAGCTTTTCGCGGGTCCGCTCCACGCTCTCGCTCGGCTCCGGCTGCGGCGGCATCAGCAAGTCGAGCAGCCGATCCTCGGCGTTCAGCTCGGCGCGGTCGGCCACTTCGTCCAGCCGCTCTTCGCGCACCATGTCGATGGAGATATCCACCAGGTCGCGGATCATCGATTCCACGTCGCGGCCCACATAGCCCACTTCGGTGAATTTGCTGGCTTCCACTTTGAGAAACGGCGAATTCGAAAGCCGCGCCAGCCGCCGCGCCAGCTCCGTCTTGCCCACGCCCGTCGGCCCGATCATGAGGATGTTCTTGGGCATCACTTCCTCCGCCATTTCAGGCGAAAGTTTCTGCCGGCGGATGCGGTTCCGCAGGGCGATGGCCACGGCGCGCTTCGCGTCGGCCTGCCCCACCACGTGCTTATCCAGCTCGCGCACGATCTCGCGGGGAGTCAGCTCGTCGAGCATCGGCTCCTCATCCACCGATTGGGCGGGAAGATAGATCACCATGGCTACGACAACTCCTCGTACATCACGTTCTCATTGGTGTAAATGCAGATCTTGCCCGCGATGCCCATGGCCTCTTCGGTGATGCGCCGGGCCGAAAGCTTGGTATTGCGGACCAGCGCCAGCGCGGCGGCCGTGGCGAACGGACCACCCGAGCCGATGGCGGCGATCTCCTCGTCGGGCTCGATCACGTCCCCGTTTCCGCTCACCAGGTAGATGTTCTTCAGATCGGCCACCAGCAACAGCGCTTCAAGATGCCGCAGCACGCGATCGGTGCGCCATTCCTTGGCCAGCTCCACCACCGAGCGCGGCAGGTTTCCGTTGAACTGCTCCAGCTTCGATTCGAACCGCGAAAACAGCGCGAACGCGTCCGCGGTGGAGCCGGCGAAGCCCGCGACGATCTTGTCGTTATACAGACGCCGCAGCTTTCGCGCCTTGGACTTCAACACTTCATGGCCCAGCGTCACCTGCCCGTCGGCGGCCATTACCACTTTATCGTCGCGGCGCACGCAAAGCACCGTCGTCGACCGAATCCCGATTGTCATTGTTTATGCAACCTTATTCTAGCTTACGGTGGGTAAGGGGGCGGATGAAGAGGCGGGACGAGCCCATTGAAACGGGCCGCCACGGTCTTGTTACGGCGCCAGTTTCACACCCATCATGGAACCGAGAACCTGCCGGAAACTCATTGCCTCCGGCGTCGTGGAGTCTGCAATCCGGTCAAGGAAAAAGAACCGGGTGGTCGAGGCGGATTGTTCCCGCGCCTTCTTGATCATGCTCGGATCCGAGTTCAAATCTACTCTGGTCACCGTCCAACGCGCGTTGAACCCTTTCCCTTTAGCTTTCGAATGGCTTTTTTCGGCTTCGCCGATACGGTTCCAGATGTTCGATACGTCCGTCCCACCCTTCATTTCGATGGCTACCAGTTTACGTTCTTCGGACTCCAGCTTCAACGTGATACTGACGTCCGGGTCCGACGCTATACGGACCGTAACGGGAAGCTTTGAGTCGTTCAAGAATGTGATATGCCGCCCTTTCACCTTCGGGTTATAGCCCGCAAGCAACACCTTCATGAGGTTGAAGAAGCCGTCAATGGCGCTCTGTCCTACCTTCACATTTCCGCTACCCCGGAATTGCGCTCCGAGTGTCAGCACTTGAAGATCGTTCACGATGGAAAGAGTAACCAAGCCGATGAGTTCGAGAAGGATTTCTCCCGTCTTTGTCAGTGCGGCAGAACGGCGGAATCAGGGGCTCCAACCGTGGCTGCACTGCGCCGTCGTTTTCCATGCTGTAATGGTTCGCGATCTTCCCCGGCGCCATTCTCACGATATTCTCCGGCGCGTTTCTCACATTCTTCTGACGTTGCAGGCAGCCTTAGCATGATGAGCCGTGAAGCTGGGATAGGATACTTTCCTGTATAGGCAGAACAGGGTATCCCGCGAGAAAACCCATAAGGAAAGCCCCGGCGCAAAAAGCGCGCCGCGGCGTCTTCGCGTTTTAACTCCGAGGACAAGCTCGGAAGCTGATCCCAGTATTCTGTTTTTGAAAACACAAACCCCGCCGAAACCGATGTTGGCTCCGGCGGGGTGGACTGAGGAGCAGGTCTGGGCTGCAGATCCGTCGCCAGCCTCGGGCCCCGATTCCCCACGGGGCGGGGTCTGCGCCGGCGCGACCCGGCGCAAAGTCGCGAACGTCAAAGCGGCAGCCGATATTGCCCGTCGGCCTGCACGATGGAACCGTGCCTGCAAGCCTCCGCAATGGCTAGTTGCGCGGTGCGCTTGGAACACTCGGCCTCATCCATGACCTGCTGGCGGAGTTGGTTATACCGAGCCTGCTGGCCGATGTCCGTCAGAGCCTTGGTCACATGCTCCGGTTCCACTTTTTTGCGCGTGACGGCAGTCTTGGAAGGCGCCAGGCCGGCGGCGGAAAAACACAACGTCTGCGGGTCCAGTTGGAGCAATCGGGGCTCCGGCGGCGCCGCGTAGCGGAACTGGAAGCGTAACTCGATGGTGGCCTGCTGATGGGCCGAGGGCCGCGTCAACAACAGGTAGGAGTCACCGACCGCATGCAGCGCCGAAGAGCCGCGGAAGGCGCTGCCGATCTCATCGCGGCCGATCGATTTGCGGACGTGATGCACGACAATCAGCGCCGCCTTGGAGGCATCGCGCAGCCGCAACAGACTCTGACACAGCGCCGCCATCGAACGCGTATCGTTCTCATCCTGATCGTGGGTGGAGTACAAGGGATCGAGCACGATCACCTCGGCGGCGGCTTGATGCGCGGCGTTGAGGAAGTGACTCAGTCCCTGCGGCGCGCTGAGCAGATGGCCGATGGCGCGCGTATCCACTAACAGGTTTTGGTCGGCGGCGACTCCCACGGATCGGCGCATCGCCGCCAGTCTCGACACAAACTGCGGCGTGGGCAGTTCGAACTGACAGACCAGCACGCGGCGCGCCGCGGGGATGCGGAAACCGGCGCGGTCTTTGCCGGCGGCCAGCGCCAGCGCCAGATTGGCTACCAGCAGACTCTTGCCCACCTTGGGTTCGCCGCCCACAAACAGGATGCCTTGCGGCGGCAACAGTCCCGGCTCGATCCAGCCGGGCGGCGGGGAGGCCGGCTGTTCGGCGAGCAGCTGCGCCAGCGATAACACGGCCGGCTTCGGAGGAGTCTTGGCAGTCTCTTTCATAACATGGCCTCCGCCGCGGCATCGAGTAAGATGGCTTCATTGACAGTCTGCGCCTTACTCGCCGCCGCCAGCCGCAACGCCGTCATAGCCAGTTTGTTGACCTTGCGCGGAATGCCCTTGGTGGCCTGATACATCCCTTGACGCGCAGTGTCATCAAACAGCGGCTGAGACACTCCGGCGGCTTTGAGCTGCTGCGCCAGATAGGCGTCGAGTTCCTCGCGCGTGAGTCCCTCCAAGTGATACTGCACGCCGATGCGCTGCCGCAAGGCTTCATGCATCTGCAGCGAGAGCGTGCGCCGCAGCAACGGCTGGCCGACTAACAACAAGGTGAGATAGCGCGAAGAATCCATGTCGAAGTTCAACAGCAGCGGAAGTTGTTCCAGCGCCGGATGCGGCAGTAAGTGAGCTTCATCGCAGATCAGAATGGGATGCTGCTTTTTGCTCTGGTTCAGACGCACCACGGCGGCGGCGATCTGGCGCATCAGGTCGCCGCGGAAGTGCGCCGGCTCCAGGTCCAGTTCCAAGGCGATCTGGCGCAGCAGGTCCAACGCCGAGCCCGAGGAGAAGTGCACGTAGAGGATCTTGTACAGGCTGCTATTGAGCGCGCCGGTGAACACGCGCGCGGCGGTGGATTTACCGGCGCCCACTTCGCCGGTGATCAGTCCCACGCCGTGATGCTGAGCCAGGAAGTCCAGCCGCGTCTTGACCTGAGTCCAGGACTGGGAGGCGAACAGTTGTTTGGCGTCGGGGCTATCGGAAAACGGCGTCTTCTTGAAACCGAAAAAGGATTCCCACATAGTTACTTTTCCTCCGTATCCCAGGGCGGCAGCAGCCCGTTGACGACCGCATCCACCAGCCGCGCCCGGCCTTGAGATTTGCCGTCGGAGTAAATCTCCAGTCCGGTGAGATCGAGCGGATCGAAGCGCACTTCGATGCGCTTGCCGGCCAGATGCGAGGGCGCTTCGAAGAAGTAATTCTTGAGCAGGAAGGTGGAATCGCGGCGCACCAGCCTGTCCACGCGATGAAAGAAGAGACGACGCAGATCGGTAGCCGGCGGAAGCTGGCGGACCTGTTCGATATCGCGCTGCCACCGCAGCAGCGGCGTGGTCTGCAGAGAGCTATGCTCATGGCGGTGATAGACGGCGTCGAGCCAGTGCCACAAGCGCTCGTTGAGTTGCTCGATGGAGAGCAGCACTTTGGGATCGAGCGAGGCCAGAAACTGCTCGCGCACGGAACGGAAGAAGCGTTCGATTTTGCCGCGGCCTTCGGGCTGATAGGGAGGCGTATGCACGATGAGGATGCCGATGGAGGCGGCGATGCGGGCCAGTTGCGGGGAGCGGTAAATCTTGGCGTTGTCCATGTAGAGGCGAGTGGGGATGCCGCGGGCCGCGATGGCCTGGCGCAGGCAGTCCAGAAAAGCGTCGAGCCCCTGGTTGGAATAGAACTGCGCGTGCGGGATGAGGCGGCTGGCGTCGTCGAGCGCGGCCTGGAGGAAGACCTGCTGCTTGCCTCCGCCGGGGCGCTCAACCCAAGGGCCGAAGAGCATGTCGGACTGCCAGATCTGGTTGGCGAACTGCGCTTCGTACTTTTTGTGCGCGGTGGCTTTGTCGAGCAGCAGTTGGCGCTCGGTGAGCCCGCGGGCGCGCAGGAAACGATAGAGCGTGGAAGCTGACAGGCCGGCTTGTTTGGGCTCATCGGCCACGGCGAGTTCGCGCAGCAGAGCGGCGCCGGTACGATGCGGGTTCTCGCGCTTGAGCCGTTCAATGAGAGCGGCGGTTTCCGGCGCCACGGCGCGGGTCTGTCCGCGGTCCTCACGCGGTTTGGGAGACAACGCGGCAAGGCCGTTGCGGCGATAGCGCAGCGTCCAATCGAGCAGCGTGTCCACTGAGACTTGCCGGCGATTGGAATGGGGGATGTCGTAGAGGCGGGCGGCGACTTCCTGCGCGCGGCGTGTGAGTTCGCCGCGCGGCAGTGTCTCCAACACTAAGGGCGCGATCAGTCCGTAACGGAACAGCGCGACTTTTTCGGCTTTGTCGTCCATGGAGTTTTCTCCTGTCCCAAAGCGTAGGCGGAAAGGCTTCGCGGTTCCATGCAAATGGTGTGTGGGGAAGCTCAGGCGGGCGCGGCGGGGGTGGAGAATGCGGCGCGGCGGCCGTCGGGAGCCAGACCGCGCGGCCAGCCCAGCAGATGGCAGCGAACGCCGGCGAACAGGAAGCGGTGAGCGGCGATCCAGCCGGTGGATTCGAGCATGGTCAGGGCGCGATGGACGAAGTCGGGAGCGGGAGTGGGTTTGGTCAACGCAGCCAGCGCGACGCACAGCGCTTCGGCCTGCGCGCGGAAGCGGCGAATCCAGAACTGGCCGCGCTGGTAGGGCATCGGAGGCGGCGCGGTTTGAGTGGCTTTAGTCAACGTTTGCGTCAGCAGCAGGCGCGCGATGAGAAACAGCGCAATCACTGCCAGACTGCTGCGCAAGTAAGGCAAGACGAACTCGGGCAGCAGGGAGACAGTCCGCTGGCAGGTCTGGCATAAGTAGCGGCGCACGCGGATGACGCCGTCGAAAGCAGTGTCAATGAGTGTGCGCGTGTAGAAGCCATGCGCGGTAAGCGGATGTTTGGCCTGGCACTGCGGGCAGTGACCGGGGCGGTAAGAATCGGGATTGTCCAGTTGTTCGATATATTGCTGCACCGAGCCGGCGAATGGGTGTAGGATTTGCATAAGGATCTGTCTCTGAGAGCTGTCACTCTCAAGGTCCGTTCTGCGGCGGGAGAGCTTTTGGGGACTGGTGTAGGACTTGGGAGTTCTTCCGCACACTTCGACATCCTACACAAGAAAAGGTCGCTGGCAGGGAAGGGATAGCGGCATCGGGCGGAGCGATCCCAGTGGATTTGGCGCGCTCGGTTCCGCCGGCGGTTCGTGATCGGTTCCGGCGCTGCGGGAACTAATCCGGGAAAAGCCGCTCGCTATGCGGGGGAAAATCGCGGCCCGTTACA
>PLDF01000416.1 GCA_003135055.1 Bryobacterales bacterium
CAGTTACTACAACAGCGTGACACAAAGCTCATAGACGTTGCTCGGTCGGTCGGTTACGAGTCCGGCGCTGCCTTCAGTAAGGCGTTCAAGCGAGTTGTCGGGGCTAACCCTGGTGAATACCTCAAACGTGGTATTTGAAGACCAGGGTTATGCCGGAATGGCGGAAGATTTTTGAAGCGGAGGATTCTGACTTTGGCGGCGGAGCCTAGGTGCAATGGAAGTGTGCTTTTCCATTGAAATGGGTGCCCCAGGTGCCTCGCATTTGGGAACGGGAGACCACGGACCCAAAACCGACCGAAGCAGACCACGATCAGTCCCGGTAAACGCGCTTCGCTCCGCTGATCCGGCTTTGATCGGAACCTTCAACGATAGATCCCGTAAAGTCCGCTTACTTCGAATCGACGAAAGCGCCTGAGTTGTCCGCCCTGAATCGGGCGTCGCGCCAAACTGACCCACTACTGTACTTCCCGCTTGCTATAAATACAAAGTGCGGTAGTGGTCCCGTTACCGTCCGTGACGATTTCGCCGTGAACGGGCGCCCCGGCAAGGCAGTTCTGGGTTCACGCGCAGTCCGGTCCAAACGGGCTGTCCTACTTGTCCGGCAAGCCAGACACCAACCGCTTATCGGAAACAATCCTGATTTGCCGGGTTGCGGCGCAGTGTTTCCAGGATCCGGTCCAGGCTGGCTTCCAGCCTTCCAAGTGGCGATGCGCAGGCCGCGCCAGGAGATCTCTACCCCGCTCGTAGCGAATCGCGCAGCTCCAGGCTCCTCTGCGGCAAATGCTCTACCGCTTGCGAAAAGGTTTCGCCCCAGGCGAGCGGGTACCCTCTGGGTGCTGCGCCATCTCGCGGCGGCGCTTCGGCAGACGGGCAAACAACTTTGGTGAAACGCCAACGGGAACCGGTAATATGGCGCCCAACCGTCGTGAACCCTAACCCGTCGAATTCGGCCCCCAGAATCATTACCGGCGGTTCCATCCTCGGCCCGCGAGGATCGCATACACGGTCACCTGGGCGCCCACCGCCACATGCAGCCACTGCAGCCGCCTGGAAGTGGGCAGTTCTACCGGAGTTATACTGGCGGGACAGTGAGGAAGACCGGTACGCAACCGAGATCGCGGGAGATAAGACAAGCCGCAAAGCTGCCCGTGGCGGCCGGAGGGAAGCACAGCGCCTGGCGGCGGCATGGGTGGCGGCTGCTGGTTATTTGGAGCCTCCTCTTGATCGCTTATTCCAATTCTTTCCAGGCCGGCCTGGTGTTCGACAGTTCCGCGGTCATCGGGCAGGATCCCCGTATCCGCCAGGCGACGCCCGCCAACGTCGCCTCCATTCTGACCGGAGGGTATCTCTACGGCAGCACCATCGCGGGGCTGTATCGGCCGTTAACCACTCTCTCCTATTTGCTGAATTACGGCGTGTTCGGCAATGGTCCGCGTCCACCGGGTTATCATTGGGGCAATCTTGCGCTGCACGCCGTCAACGTTGCACTGGTGTACGCGCTCGGCGTCACGGTTCTCGGAGAGACTGCGCCAGCATGGGCATTGGCCGCAATCTGGGGATTGCATCCGCTGCTCACCGAATCCGTTACGAACATTGTGGGGCGGGCCGACCTGCTGGCCGCCTTCGGGGTTTTGGCAGGCTTGTTGTGCTATGTGAGATACGCTTCGGCAGTGGGGCGGCGGAGGTTGGCATGGCTGGCGGGCATGGCGGCCGCCCAGGCGATCGGGCTGTTTTCGAAGGAGAGCGCGGTGGTCTTGCCGGGCATCATGCTGGTATACGGCCTGACCTGGTTCGACCGTACGACGTGGCGCCGCCTCGCTCCGGCCTACGCCGCGCTGGCACTGCCGTTCGCGGCGTTTTTCTATCTGCGCGCCCAAGCGCACCTGCATATGGTGGTCCCCTTCACCGACAATCCGCTGGCCGATGCCGGCTTCTGGACAGCGAGGCTCACGGCCTTCAAAGTGATTGGCAAATTCCTATGGCTGTTTCTTTGGCCGGCCCGGCTATCGGCGGATTATTCCTACAACGCGGTGCCCTTATTCGGTTGGCGGGCCTGGACCTGGGAAGATGCCAAAGCGCTCATCGGCCTGGCGGCTTGTCTGGGCGCCGCGCTTGCGGCGGTGATTCTGGCTGTGCGCGCCCGCCGTGCAGAAAAGCCGATGCTCTTCTTCCTGGGTTTCTTTTTCGTTGCCATTTCTCCCACTTCGAATCTAATGGTCTTCATCGGTAGCATCATGGCCGAGCGGTTTCTCTACTTGCCTTCGGTGGGCCTGGCTGGATGCGTGGTCGCAGCCATCTATGCGCTTGGCCGGCAGATGCCGCTCCGGCGGCCGCAAACTGCGCGAGCTGCCACCTCGCCGAAGCGAGGGTCGGCGGTCAGCCCCGCGCTGTGGCTGGCGTGCGTGGCTCTCGCCGCGCGAACCTACGTACGCAACCAGGATTGGAAGGATGAATTGAGCCTCTGGACCAGTGCCGTGACTGTCTCTCCCGGGAACGCCAAGGCACACTACAACCTGGCCAACACGTTAGACGTTTTGCCCGGCCGGCTGCCGGAAGCGATTGCCGAGTACCGGGCCGCGCTGCGGATTGACCCCAATCATGCGGATGTGCACTATAATCTGGCAAACGCGCTCTCGGCCATTCCTGGCCGGCTGCCGGAGGCGATCGCCGAATACCAAGCGGCACTGCGGGTTGAACCGGATCGCGTCGAAACGCACAATAACCTGGCAAACGCATTGGCGCGCTTGCCTGGCCGGCTGCCGGAGGCGATCGCCGAGTATCGAGCGGCGCTCCGGATTCGACCCGCTAGCGCGGAAGTTCACCATAACCTGGCGAACGCGCTGCTCCGCCTGCCCGGCGGACTATCGGAAGCGATCGACGAATACTACGCGGCTCTGCGGATTGACCCCGACGATGCAGATGCGCACATCCATCTCGCAAACGCACTGGCGCGCTTGCCTGGCCGGCTGCCGGAGGCGATTGCCGAGTACAGGGCCGCGCTGCGCCTTAAACCTGATTCCGTGGGCGCTCGTATTGGCTTGGCAAACGCACTATCGGCCATCCCCGGCGGGCTACCCGAGGCGGTTGCCGAATATGAGGAGGCGGTGCGGATTCGGCCCGATGACGCAGACGCCCACTATGACTTGGGGACGGCACTGGCACGCACACCTGGCCGGTTGCCGGAGGCCATTGCTGAATTTGAGGCGGCCCTGCGAAGCGAACCTGATTTCGTAGCAGCGCACGTCAACCTCGGAACCGCCCTCGCGCAGACTCCCGGCGGGCTTAGGCAGGCGATTACCGAATATGAGGCCGCCCTGCGCATCCGGCCCGATCCCCTGGTGCGGCAAATGCTGAACAGACTGCGGGCCGGGCAGGCGGCAGCCCCCTTCCGTTGACGGCCGTTGGAAGAAAGCACGCGCATTGTTCGCACTCCACTACAAAAGTCTGTGGCCTGTGGTTGATGGCTCGACCGTTGCCGATCTTCAAGACCGGAAACAGTATGGCCCACAAAATCCTCGGCGGCTGGTCGCTCGACGGAGTCTACACCTACACGAGCGGATCGGATTTCTCTATCGGGACCGGCACAGATTATGCCGGAGTCGGCCCTGGCGGCGCCCAGTACTGGGTGGCCAACGGCCCGCTGCTTGTCACCGACCAATACTCGCAGGGCGGCGCCGCGGCCGATCCCAACTTCTACTTCCAGCCCACAACTTAACTTCCTCCGGCACGGCGGAATTCACTCCTCCGCCCGGCGGAACCATCAACCCACAGCGCGTCCGCGACATGTTCTACGGGCCCGGAGCGTGGTATTTCAACTCGGCGCTTTTCAAGGAATTCCGGTGACGGAAAGGCACAGATTCCAGTTCCGCTGGGAGCAATACGACACCCTCAACCATCCCAACTGGAGCGGTCGCAATACCACTCCGGCTTCAGCCGCGTTTGGCAAGATTACCACCAGAACGAACAATCGCGACCAGCAACTGGCGCTAAAGTATTTTTTCTGAAAGCTGCGAGGCGGATTAGTTAAAGGAAACGGGGGCTCGATGGCACGCGCAAATTGCGGGGCCCCGGATTCTGGTTCAGGGGCGGGTGAGTTTCTGTTGCGCCAGATGCGCGGGCGCAGTGCGAGAGGCGATATGTTAGTATTTCCCAAGTAGGACAGACCATCGCCTTTGGTGGTCTGTCACGCCGTTTCGACACAAAACCGACAGACGACGCAAAACGATCGTCTGTCCTACTTGGGCATCACTTAGTCTCGCCGCGAATCAAATCGGCGTAAGTCTCTCGCGTACGGATTACGCGAAACGTGGCGCCTTCCACCAGCGCTTCCACGGCGCGCGGCCGCGAGTTATAGTTCGAAGAGAGAGCAAATCCGTAAGCGCCGGCCGTCATCACCGCCAGATAGTCGCCCGGCATCGCATCGGCCATCTCACGGTCGCGGGCCAGAAAATCGCCCGTCTCGCACACCGGGCCAACTACATCCGCGGTGATGCGGGGCAGCGAACTCTTGCGCACCGGAACAATCTCGTGATGCGCGCGATAGAGCGACGGCCGCAGCAGATCGTTCATCGCCGCATCCACAATCACGAATTCCTTCGAGCCGTTGCATTTCCGATATAGTACCCGCGTCAGCAATACGCCCGCCGGCCCTACGATGGAACGGCCCGGCTCCACTTCGATGCGCAGGCCGCTATCGCGAAGCCGGGCGTCCATGCCGCGAACGAAATCGCCGATGGCCGGAGCATGCTCGCCTTCGCGATAGGCCACTCCCAGACCGCCGCCGAGGTCGAGCCGGCGAATGGGATGTCCCTGTGCCCGCAATTCGGCGGCGAGAGCCAATACCTTGTCCACGGCTTCGAAGATCGGCTTGGGATCGAGTATCTGCGACCCGATATGGCAGCTTACTCCTTCCGCGCTCAGGTTCCGGAACTGGCGCGCGCGCGCGTAAATCGCGGCGGCGGCCGCTATGTCGATACCGAACTTGTGCTGGCTGAGTCCGGTGGATATATAAGGATGCGTTGCGGCGTCCACATCAGGATTCACGCGAACCGCGAAGCCAACTTGCGCCCCGCGGCGCGCCGCGATGGCGTCGATCAGCGCCAGTTCTCCTTCCGATTCGCAGTTGAACGCGTGGATGCCTTGCGCCAGGGCGTAGTCCACTTCATCGGCCGTCTTGCCGACGCCCGAGAACACCACCGTCGACGCGTCGCCGCCCGCCTTAAGTACGCGGAACAGCTCGCCGCCGGAGACGATGTCGAAACCGGCGCCGGCCCGCGCCAGCAGCGCCAGCAGCGCCAGCGACGAATTGGCCTTCACCGCATAGCAGACCAGGTGAGGAATATCGCCGAACGCCTGGTCATAAGCGTGGAAGTTATCGAGAATGGTCTGCGTGGAATAGACGTAAGCGGGCGTTCCCACGCGCGCCGCCACATCCGCCAGCGCCGCGCCTTCGCAATACAAATCGTTGCCTGAGTAGAGGAACAAGTCTCAAGTATGCCACGCTGGTTTCCCGGCGCCACCGCAAAACCGCTTGCTAACGGGGCGCCCTCTGGGCCCGGCTCCGATCGGAGCCACGACCGTAAGAGTGTTTTCCAGCAAGAGCACAGAACCACCCGGTCACAGCACTTGCGCCTGGCCGTCCGCAGAATCGCAAACGAGGCCGCCGATTCGGCCTGCTCAACGTGTGATACAACGTGTGACCTCGTCGAAGTGACGGCGCTTGGCAGGGTAAAATGAATCTACCTGAGAGAAGGGCACAATGAATCCTGGACGCATGGAGACTGAAAGCGCCGGCTATCGAAGATTGCGCGACGAGCTGCTCGAAGCCGAGATTGCTCTCAAAGATCAACGCGAGCGGGTGGCGGCGCTTCGCCGCAATCTGCCGCTCGACACCGAGATTCAGGACTATGAATTCCACGAGGGTCCGGCAGACCTGACAAAAGACGGGCCTCTTTCAATGGTCCGATTGTCGGCGTTGTTTGACGACGCACGCAAGCCCCTGGTGGTGTATCAATACATGTTTGGAGGCGCCCAGAAGCGGCCGTGCCCGAGTTGCACAATGTGGGTAGACGGATTCAACGGCGTGGCTCACCATCTCCGCCAAAACATGAATTTCGCGATTGTCGCCCAAGCTGGAATCCGGGAGTTGCGAGAGTGGGGAAGGGAGCGCAACTGGCATGGGTTGCGATTGGTGTCAAGCCATGGCTCCGGCTTCAAATCAGTCTTGAATTTCGAGGACGGCGAGGGCAAACAACGGCCTGGACTGAGCGTCTTTAAGCGGTCGGACGACGGCTCCGTAAAGCACTTCTACTCGGCCTCGGCGCAGATGACGGACGAAATCAAAACCCGCGGCATCGATCTGCTCTCGCCGGTCTGGAATCTTCTCGACATCACGCCGGACGGCCGCGGGCAGTGGGATCCCAAGCTTACTTACTATTGAAGCGCTATTCCAGCGACGCGTCTGCCGCTTGCGCCTTCAGCTTGCCGATGGCTTCCACCGTCTTCTGCCACTCTTGCGGATCGCGCTTAGTGGCGAACGGCAGGTCCAGGTCCCGATAGAAAGCGAGGATGCCGGCCCGCATCTTGGCGTCTACTGTCGCTGCATCGCGCCCGGCCAGCTTCACCGCCAGCTTCGCGTAGGCGTTGTCGGCCAATTTGTACGTTGCGGGTTTCCCCGGCTCGCCAGTATCGAAATTCGTGTTGGCCAGCCGCAGTTGCCCCTTGCCCACCTCCGCCAACAAACCGCGATAATCGTCGAGCGTCTTATCGAAGCTGTCCTCGAACCACTTGCCTGTCTGTGGCGTGGGCGGCTTGAACGCCGCGGCCTTGAACGGTCCCACCTTCGGCACGATGCGAACGAAGAATGCCAATACCCGCGCGCCGATTCCGGGCTTCTGGTAGGTGCGGCCCCAAGACTTTTCGTAACTCGCGCGGGAGAGATTGTAGACAAACTTGGTGCGGTCGATGCGCGGCGACGCCTTGGCCAGATCCTTCTTGTTCAGACTCCACGCCACCCTGGTCATTTCGGGAATGATGGCGCTCACCGCGCGGCGGTAGGCGCCGATAGCGAGATCGACGTTGGTGAACACGTCTTTCAGCTCCAGCCCGTAGGTATCGTGAAACGCCCGATCAAGCAGCTCCTTCGAGACCTGGAATCCGATGAAATCGTGGTACGACTGCGACGCATAGTTTCCGCGCGCCACTTGCAGCACGTCGAATCCGAACTCCACCTTGAGGTGCGCGGTGGGATTGTCCTCATACGTCACGTCGCGTCCGAATCGGCTCTTTAGCTTGGGATATTCGGCGCCGACGGACGGGTTCACCGCGATGCGGTGGCCTTCGTTGTCGGCCGCATAGTGCGCCAGCGATCCAAGGGCGAACGCATATTCGTTCAGGTCTTGCGCATCCGCGATCTCATTGGCGATGAAGTCGCCGCTGCGCACGTAGTGCAGCAGATCGCTGAAGAACTTGCTGCCGAATGGGTAGTAGCCCATATCTTGAATGATGCAGCCGCCATAAGCATAGCCGTGCGCCTGGCGCAGATCGTCGGGGGTAGCGTCAGGGAACCGCTTCAGCAGCAGCGGTTTGATGTTTTGATCCCAAGCGCTGTCGATTATCGCTTCGTGCGTGAGGACCGAATAGCCGTGGAGCGGCGGCGCGATCAGGAGCGCGAGAGCGACACAGATGGCGCGGTTCACGCCTTAAGCTATGCAATTCGAGGGCTCCGGCGGCGAACAACTGTGACCAACCGCACTAGAGCTTGGCTAAATTCGCATCCAGATCGGCGAGCGCTTTGCCCAAAAGCTCGCGGTACCGTGGATTCTGAGCGGTATTCATTTCCTGAACTACTCTGGTGCGCGAGAGCAGCAGCGACTCTCGCTTCCGAATCAAATCAAAGGCGTCAACCGCCACCGGTTTTACCGGAACGCTACGCTTGCGGCGACGCGGTTCGGCCATGTCGATCTGTTCCTCGACCGACTTGCTTTCCCAGCCTCTTGCCATACTCCTATTCTACTCTCGTAGGAGGGAAATAGGAAGGTCCGTACAAATAAGCCCAAATCAGCCCACAAAATGGCGCCGGTACCGGCGTGCATTGTGCGATGAGCGGGGCCGCCCATGGTTGCCAGGGCGCCACAAAATGACTCGCTCTGCCGCTTCGCGCCCAAGCGCTTCTAACGCCGGGCCGCCGCTGATCCCCACCAACCGGCTCTGGGATGTAAGCGCGCTGGCGGGGATGTACTTCACGAAGCGAGATCGGCTGATTCCAACGCCTCGGTGCGAACCCGCGCGTGGAATCGGCGGCTCGAGTTCCGGCGCCATCGCCGCCTGATTTCTAGCGCCTGCGCGCGAACCCGATGAACCCGAGGCGAGCCTCCCATGAGATCGCGCCGTTTGATATGCTCAACAACTAAGCCTATGTCAAGAAAAATCATCGTCATCGCTTTGCTTTTTCCGCTCGTTCCTCTGCTGATTGTCGCCCAGCAATCGCAAGAGCGGGTGGACCTCAACGTAATGCACAAGATTAAGACCGCCGAATTCGGCGGCGGCGGTGGCGGAGGCCGCGGCGCGGGCGGCGGCGGTGGCAGCCAGATCATGAACACCATGTACTATCTGACCGACCGTTACGGCCCGCGTCTGACCAATTCGCCGCAGTTCCGCGCGGCCGGCGAGTGGGCCGTGACCCAGCTCAAAGAGTGGGGCATGAGCAATGTCCACCTGGAAAAATGGGCCACTGCGACCACCGGTGGACGGGGCGGCGCAAGTTCCATCCCTGGCTGGGAAATGAAGGGATACACCGCCGCTATGGTGGAACCCACCTACATGCCGCTCATCGGTTATCCCCAGGCGTGGAGTGGCAGCACCAACGGCATGGTCACCGGGGAAGCCATTCAGGCCATGGTGCAGACTCCCGCCGATATGGAAAAATACAAGGGCAAATTGAAGGGCAAGATCGTTTTGTTGGGCACCACGGCCGGGCCGCTCGATCTGCCGTTTCCCACCACAGCGTTAGCCCATCGCTACACCGACGATGAGTTGGCAGCGCTGGTTCCAGACATCATCCCGGGCGCCGCAGCAGGGCGTGGCGGCCGCGGAGGACGCGGCGGGCGTGGCGGCGCGGATGCGCTGGCGGCGATGACTCCAGAGGAGCGCCAGGCGTTTACCGAGAAGCAGCGGACATTCTGGCAGGATGAAGGCGTTTTGCTGACGATTTCGGCCAATGCGCGCGGCGAAAGCGGCACCGTGTTCGCCAGCAACGGCTCGCCGCGCACCGGCGACCCCACGAAGAATATGCCTTCCGTGGCGATTACCGCGGAAAACTATAATCGCATCGCGCGCCTGCTGGAACACAACGTTCCGGTGAAGCTGTCGTTCGACATCAAGACGCAGTTCGACACCAGCAACACCGATTCGTTCAACGTGATCGCCGAGATTCCCGGCACAACCAAGCCTAACGAGCTGGTGATGGTGGGCGGCCACTTCGATTCCTGGCACATGGGTACCGGCGCCACGGACAACGGGGCCGGAAGCGCGGTGGCCATGGAAGTGATGCGCATTCTGAAGTCGCTCAACCTCAAGATGGACCGCACCGTGCGCATGGCTCTCTGGGGCGGTGAAGAAGAGGGGCTGCTCGGGTCGGCCGCTTACGTGAAGGAGCACTTCGCCGATCGCGCCACCATGAAACCGACGGCCGAGCACGACGGCTTTGCCGGCTACTTCAATATCGACAACGGAACCGGCAAGGTTCGCGGCATTTATCTGCAAGGCAACGAAATGGTCCGCCCGATTTTCGAGCAGTGGTTCGCGGCATTGAAGGACATCACTCCCGGCGTGATCACCGTCCGGAATACGGGCGGGACCGATCACCAGTCGTATGACGCAGTCGGGCTGCCCGGTTTCCAGTTCATCCAGGATCCGATGGACTACGATACCCGTACGCATCACTCGAACATGGATGTATACGACCGTATTCAACAGGGGGACATGGAGCAGATGGCTGTGGTTGAAGCTGCGTTTGTATACGACGCGGCTACGTGGCGGGAGAAACTGCCGCGTAAGGATCTGCCAGCGGCTCAGCCGGCCGGTCGCGGACGCGGCAACTAGTACGACCGGCCTCCTGGCCGGTCGCTTGGTAGGACAGACCATAGCCTTTTGTGGTCTGTTGGGATGGGCGTTCCGCCCGCGAAACTTCATGAAAAAACCCGTCGAGGCGAATAAATCGGGAACAGAGGGCGAACAGAAGGCGGGGTTTTTCGCCCCTGTCACGCCCTTGCAGCACCAAGCCGACAGACGACAAAAAACGATCGTCTGTCCCACCTCGCCTCTGAATTGACCAGAATGCAGTATTTCAGGCGACCGGCCGGGAGGCCGGTCCCACTAGCAACTAGCTAGCTATAGCTAAGCTACTTCGCGGAGCAAAAATAAGACGCGGCGCACGCACCGGTGCGACGCAAGAGTGCGCGCGCCACGGGGTTCGGCCATTTAGCCGCTGATTGCTTTGGCTAAACCGAAGGCGGCGGCCGATGCCAACCCGCCGATGATCACCGTCTGCAAGCCTCCGCGCAACGGCGAAATCCCCGTCATCTTGCCTTTCACGTAACCGAAGATGAACAGCGCTACCAGCGTCACGCCAACCGAGAGGCTCAGAGCCCGGTAAAGCTCGCCCACCAGGACGTACGGCGCCAGCGGCACCAGTCCGCCCAGAACGTAGGAGACCGCGATGGTGGCCGCGCTGTTCCGCGCACGCTTCGGGTCGGGCTCTTCAAAGCCCAGCTCAAAGCGCATCATGAAATCCACCCACCGTTTCCGGTCGGAACAGATCGCCTTGACCACCGGCGCCAGATCCTCTTCCGGCATGCCGTAGCCGCGAAATACGTCCGCCACTTCTTCGGTCTCTTTTTCGGGTAATTCCAAGGTTTCGCGCATCTCGCGCTCGCGCTCGGAGATGTAGTGGTCGCGATCCGTGCGCGCGGCGAGGTATCCGCCCAGCCCCATGGCGATCGACCCCGCCGCGATTTCCGCCAACCCCGCGATCACCACGATCTGCGTCGAGTGCACCGTTCCCGACAGCCCCGCCGCCAGCGCGAACGGCACCGTGAGCCCGTCCGCCATTCCGATCACCACGTCCCGGACCGTGTCCGAGGCTTCAAAGTGCTTTTCGACGTGTGCGCGCGACATGTCCCAACATCATCGCACGCTAGAATGAGATTTCCCCATGGAAAAAAAGATCTCCCCCGCCTCTTCGGTCTCCGGCGCCATCACGCTGCCCGGCGATAAATCCATTTCGCACCGCTACGCCATGATCGCCTCCATCGCCGAAGGCCCCACGCGCATCCGGAACTATTCCACCGGCGCCGATTGCCACTCCACGCTTGGTTGCATGCGCGCGTTGGGAATCGAAATTGAAGGGCAGGGAACCGACTTCATCGTTCACGGAAAGGGCCTCAACGGCCTGCGCCAACCGGCCGCGGATCTGGACGCTGGCAATTCCGGCTCCACCATCCGCATGCTCTCCGGCATTCTGGCGGCGCAGCCGTTCCGCACGCGCATCTTTGGCGATGAATCGCTCTCGCGCCGCCCCATGCAGCGCATCATGACCCCGCTGGCGCAGATGGGCGCGCAGATTCACGCGCATGAAGGGAAATTCCCGCCGCTCGAAATCGAAGGCGGCGTGCTGCGGCCGATCCGTTACGATCTGCCCGTGCCCAGCGCTCAGGTGAAGACGTGCGTACTGTTTGCCGGCTTATTTGCAGAAGGCGAAACGGTGGTTGTGGAGCCCATCCGCTCGCGCGATCACACCGAAATTGCGTTGCGCGAATTCGGCGCGGATCTGACGGTCACGCGCGGCGAAATTACGCTGCAAGGCCGCCCGCTACTGACCGGCCGCGAGGTGGTGGTACCGTCCGACATTTCGTCCGCCGCCTTCTTCATCGCGGCGGCGCTGCTGGTTCCCGGTTCGCACTTGACCATTCACGGCGTCGGACTGAATCCCACGCGTTCGGCGCTGCTTGATTTCCTGGTTGGCATGGGCGCGAAGATCCGCATCCCCCAACTGGAAAGCCAAAGCGGCGAGTTGATCGGCGATATCGTGGTGGAATATTCGGAGCTTCGCGGCGGAACCGTGTCGGGCGCTGTCACTGCCGCGCTCATCGATGAAATCCCCGTGCTCGCGGTGTTGGGGGCGGCTACGCGCGATGGCCTTACGGTGAGAGATGCCGCTGAGCTGCGCATCAAAGAGACTGACCGCATCCGGACGATAGTGGAGAATCTGCGGCGGCTGGGTGTGGACGCCGAGGAGTTTCCCGATGGTTTGACGATTCCGGGCCGCCAGAAATTCCGCGCCGCCGAGTTCGATTCCTTCGGCGACCACCGCATCGCCATGGCATTCGCGGTAGCGGCCCTGCGCGCCGATGGTGAATCCACCATTCATGGCGCGGATGCGGCGGCGGTCTCGTTCCCCGAGTTTTGGGATACGCTTGGTGGGGCATGTTTCAGCTTGCGCTGACGAGTCATAATGGCAAATGCTCGCGCGCATCCGGCTGTGAGTGACTGACCCTCACGGCAGAGGCAGGGGGTAATTGGCGGGCCTTCCGTTGATGCGCCAGAACTGCCATTTGTGAATCGCCGCTGGGCCATACATCGAAAGTAATCCCATGCGCTGCCAAGAGTTCTCCCGTCGATTCTGCCGGAGCGCCGCGACTGGCCATGGCCTATGCGTTCGGCGGTTTTTGATAGTGATCCATCATGGCGCTGGAGATTCCCGGAGATGACGGCCAAATTCCCTGCCGCGCCCCAGGCCGCCGCTGGTATTTGGCAAGCGTACCCATATCGGGCTGTACGGGCCTGTCGCCGTCCAGAAAGACGAAGCCCACGTCATCGCTTGGAATCTCGCCGATGAAACGCTCCGCGTCCTCGATCATGCCTCTGATGCGCCGGTGAACATCCGATACGTCAAGCGGGCGCTCCGTTGCCAGCACCCGAAACTCCTCCGCCGTGAAGCGGCTGTGCCGCGTGATTTCGGCAAGCATTTCTTCCGGAGACAATCCAGGAAAGCGCCCAACGGCCGCGCAGATCACCGCGCCAAGCGGCAGAATGCTCTCGTGAATGGATACAAGGTCGACGATATCGCGGGGTTCCCGGCGGTCCGCGGCGGCCGAGGCTTTGTTCGTAGCAAGATCGACGGGGTGCAGCACGTAGCCGAACAGCTCATCCTGTTGGGCAGGAAAAAAACGGAAGTCGCTGTCGGCGACCCATTCGAGCTGCATCGTCTCGCCAAGACCCTCAATCTGCGCCTGACGCTTGCCCGTATGGACTTTTCCCCATGACAACTTGAGCCCCGCTTCGACAAGGGCGGCGCCATCCGCCTCGGCCGCAGTCGCGAGGCGTTCCTCAGAATCCTGAAAGATATCGATATCACGGGAGAAACGGGGACCCGCGCGATTCAGAGCAACGCCGCCGGCAACATAGCTGTCGGGGCTCCGTTGCGCCGCCAGCACGCGCAAAGCATGGGTTTGCAGCTTAGTGAGCGGCACGGCAAAGCCTTTCGATGCTTTCCGCCAACCGCCGCCCTTCCATGCCGCCATAAGTTCTCAAGGCCTTCGTAATCGCCAGCGCATCCGCGGGCGTAGGATCATCGACGGGGCGCATGTTCCAAAGCGCGCGCGGCCCGTACTCCGCAAAGGCGCGGCGATAGAGGCTCGCAACATCTCCCGACGGTGGCAGTTCGGTTGTCATCGATTCCCGCTGCTTTCAGAGTACGTGAAAGCTTTGCAGCATGGGCGGAGCTGCCTTTTCAAGCATCGGACGGGTCTCAGCCTTGTCAATGGCTGGGGCGGAACTTCGGGTACTGGCGCTCTTAACCGGCTGGGCCCGGCGCAGGATCGGGGCGGCTTTAGCTTAAAGGGAAGAAAATCGATTGAGGCTACTGCGGCAAAGCTCATTGAGGTCAGCGAGAAGCCGGCGGCGACTCAGGCTATCCACGAGTAACCGCCGAAGGCCGCGCGCTATCCTGAGCAGAACTACAGGAAGGGCCGGGGCCGGGCGCAAATCTCCCTAGTGACGGCAACTAGAATTCAAACTCTGCGCCCTTAGCCGTTCGAGAACAACTTCGCTAAATCGTCACTCTGTATATTAGCCAAATAAGCTTTCAACTGTGCTTGTAATGCCGTGGTGTCAGTCCCGGCGGGCGCCGCTTCAATCTTGGCCTTTATTGCGAGCGCTTTCTCTCCATATGAGACGTCATTCGCGGCCGAGAAAACACCCACAATGTCGCTGACTGGAATCACGCCTCCATCCTTGATGTTGAAGAAGGTCGACAGTACGCCTGCCGTTGCAGCTAAAGGCGCAAACCCTTTGAGATCGTCTCTTTCCGTCCCATCAATGGCGACAACGAAGTAGGGCGCGGCGCCAGCGTAAGGCTTTGTTGTGGCTGGGTCAATTAGCCCTTGGTTTGGTACGAATGTAAAAGTTGATGGATCAGCTGTCGTGTCATCCTTGGAATTGAAAAAATATTGATACCCCGCCTGCGTCGCAGGCCCGATGTCGCCGAAGTTGATCGTAAACGTTGGGGAGTAATTTGGCTTTCCGTTAAAGATCGCATCTCCTACGTCTTGCACAACCTTCAGGATGTTCGACGCGCCAAGTAAGTACGGGCTCTGCGTCAGAAAGATAGGTAGCTGTCCGACGCCGCTAAAAATAGCCCCAATCTCTTCAAAGGCCGCGTCAGGGAAAACCTCAAAGACCAGATTTAGGGTCACCGTCGTGCTGGAAGCCGTTACCGCAGGCACATAGCAAATTAACCTTGTGCCCTCAGTATCCGCAGGAGGAGCAGGAAAGTTCGACTCCTTAGATACCTTATTGACCAGAAAATTTACGGCCTCCGCGCCTGCGCCTACATCACTTAGGTTCTTGATGGCGGACGTGATCAGCATCGGCGATGAGCCAAAGATCGTGCTCGGATACTTCCCCGTATATACGTGAGCCATCTCGACTGTCAGAGGAAGGCCCGTTCCAATAGGTGTGAACGCGGCTCCGCTAGGATTCTGCAATGTAAGAGCAGGCAATTTTTGCCCTAGCGCTCTGAACAGAGTTTGCTCGACGGCCTTTCCATCACCAACGACAGTGAAAACGCTCATAATCTTCCTTTCGCGCAGTTAGACTTCGTAAGACCTCTCTAGGAATATGCCTGGTTCAAAATCATATCACAGGTTGAATACTCCACGCCGGTCGCAAACGTTCGCGACGATATTGACGCTCAGCAATATGGCGGCCCTACTCCCGTTGAACACCTTTCGCCTTCTTGTCATCCTTCATCGCCATAAACCGGCTGCGCGGAAGGTGATGCACGTCCGGCCACTCGACAAACTCGATCTGTCCCACAAGCACCGGCTCCAACAATCAGCATTGCACATCTTCGCCGTCGTCGACCCGGCACCCAACTCCCGGCTTTCTTCTCCAGCAGATTCACAAACGGGCATCCGGGGAAGCGGTTGGATGTTCTTACAGGTGGCATTCATCCCCTTGGCGATTTACGCAGGGGCCAGCCTGCCCTTATAGGAAATAAGTTTCTTCTTCACGGTCCATGAATCAGGCGCGTGGAGAATCCGTCTCCGCCTTCGGACGCTGGGGCTAAGCACTAGCGCTTCAAGTCCGCGACCGGACATTGCCGCGGCCCCGCAGAGCGTTCGAGAGTTCCGGGATTCCCGGCAGCTCCAATTTGTGTTCGGACTAAAGCTTGCTGATCTCTGCGGCATGGTGCTCCAGCAGCGCGCCGTAGTTCTTGGCGTGCCGCCCGGAAAGAGGTGGTTTCCGCGGGCGCAGGATTAAACCAGAGCCGCATGGCCTCTGTCGTCGGCTCATCGAGGACGTGCAAAGTCCTCGCCCGCGGTGTTCCCGGTCGAGAACTTACCGCCGGCGGATTGGCACGCGGCCGAAAAAGCGGATGCGAATCGACGCAACTTACAAACACTGCGGATCGTTGTTATTCGTAGCGCAACGCTTCCGTGGGATTCAAGTGCGCGGCGCGATTCGCCGGAAGAATTCCAAAGACCAGGCCGACCAGGCACGAGACTCCGAACGCAACTACCACGGCAACCGGCGAGATGGGAATCCTGATATCGGCGAAGAGGCCGGCGCTCAGCGGAATCGCAACGCCCACCGCAATTCCAATCAGGCCGCCGGAGAGGCTCACAATCATGGCTTCGGTGAGAAATTGGATCTGAATGTCGCGAGCCGACGCTCCCACGGCCAGGCGCACGCCGATTTCGCGGGTCCGCTCGGTAACCGTGACCAGCATAATGTTCATGATGCCGATGCCGGAGATCACCAGCGTGATGGCGGAAACCAGCACCAGCACCAGCGAGAGGATCAGTGAAATGTTCTTGGCGGCGTTCAGAATGGCGGTCAGCGTATCCACCCGGTAGCGCGCGCCGGGGCGATGCCGGGCTTCGACGATCTGCTGGACGCGCGCGGCCACATGGTCTACTTCTTCCGGCGAGCGCACCTGGACATAAAGCGGGTCGATGCGCTCCACGGGCGTGAAATAACGGAGAACCGTGATGGGGACCAGGACGGTGTCGCGCTCCACTTCGGATTGGCCGAAGGTCTCCACCTTTTCGTGGAACGTGCCAATGACGGTGAATTGCAGGCCGTAGAGGCGAATTACCTGGTTGACGGCGCCGGCGCCGCTGCCGTACATGCGGTCCGCCAGTTGATCGGTGAGCAGCGCGACCTTCTGGCGCTGCGCCACGTCGCTTTGGTCGAAGAATCGGCCATTGCCGGTGACGATGTTGCGGACGGCTGCGTAATCCTCGTCGGTCCCGATCACTTTGACGTCTTGCGGTTTGCCGGCGATCAGCATCTGGTCGAAGTTCGTCATCACCCCGGTAGCCGCGACGATGTCCCCACGCAGCTCGTTGCGGATTGCCGCGATGTCGGCCATCTTGAGGTAATCGGCATCGGCGGCCGGGCTGGAGGGACCGGCGGAAACGTAGTAGGCGAAGATGATGTTCGATCCGACGCCTTCGATCTGCTGCAGGATGAAATCGCGGCTGGTCAGGGAGATAGTGACGACAAGAATCACCGAAGCCGTGCCGATCACCATGCCGAGTCCCGTGAGCAGAGAGCGCACCGGGTTCGCGCGCAACGCCTGAACGCTGAAACTGACGGCTTCGGCGAGGAACATGCGGGCTTGGGCCTAGGCTCCGCGCGCCTTGCGCAGAAGTTTTTCGGCGTCGGAGCGGGGCGGATCGTCGGGCGTCAATTGGCAGCCCAGGTAACGCTCGAGCAGGGTGCGCGCCATGTCAAGACGGCGTCCCGATTTGACGTAAATATCGGCCTCGTCGAATAGCAGCCGTGGAGTGTTGGGCGCAATCTTTTCGGCGCGGGCGACGGTCTGGTCGGATTCCTGATAGCGGCCCTGTTTAGCCAGCAGCCGGGCGAGATCAATGAGCTTGCCGATCTGTTGCGGCGCGGCTTCGATAGCCCGGTGCAACTGCTCTTCGGCGCTGCTGAACTGCTTGTGGCGTTCGGCGAGCTTAGCCTGGGCGGCGTAGCCCTCGGCTTGGCTGATTCCGGCGATTTGGGCGGCGGTAGCCTGGGCCTTATCGAAGCCTCCGCCAAGGAAACCGGGAGCTTCCAGGTAGTAGTCGAAAAGGTCGGCCAAGGCATCCAGGTTCCGGGGGTTCAGTTGCACCGCCTTTTCGAAGAATTGGCGCGCTTTGGAGGCTTGGCCGGGCGCGGAGATCGGGTTGGAAGTCTCGGCGCGGCGGCCGTAAGCGCGACCCAGCCAGAGCGCGCACTCGGAATTGCCGGGGTTGGCGGCGACGGCTTTCTCTAGCACTTCCGTGGCCTTCTTGTACTCGGCCAGCATGTAGTAATCGCGGCCCATCAACTCGTAGACGGCAGCGTCCTTCTGGGGAATCGCTTGCAGCGTCTGGAGGGATCGACTGAAGTCCGTTAAATTGTAGAGTTTACGAGCCGCGTCCAGGTCGGGCCCGGAAGCCCATGCAATCGACGTCAAAGCCGCGAAAAGCGGTAACGATTTCACCGTCTGCCTCTGCCGTTCATAGTAGCGCTATGCATTAGATGGCATTACCGCGCAGAGCATGGCCCTGTCGCCACGGTTTCCTGCCAGTCATAGTAGCTCTACTCATTGGATGGTACGGCAGGACCAATGGTTGCTTACCAAAGCAAATTCCGGGGGGTTTATTTCGGCGAGCGGCGCCAACCGTGGTAATTTCTGAACGGAAAGACGGAAGGTATACCCCTATGAAGGTAATAGTGCCATTGGTTATGACAGGTCTAGCGCTCTTGGTTGTCCCTTGGACGGCTAAGGCGGATGTGATCTGGAGCAACGGAAACGCCACGGGGGTCGGATCAAACTGCGATTTCAACGGCAACCCATGCCCGGGCGGCGACGACGGCTGGACCATTTTCGACAATTTCGACCTGTCCAATGACGAAACGGTCTTCGGATTTAGCTATGTCTCGGATTTCTCGGTCGGATCGGCGCCGGACTATCTGAGCACAAACTGGTCGCTTTGGCAGGTCGACCCGCTCGGCCCTTTCAACTCCATTGGGCCGGTTGCGTCGGGGAATGACGTTGCGGTCCTAACCACCAACGATCTCAGCGTGACGACATACACGTTCACCGTAACGGGCCTGTCCGTTAACCTGGCCGCCGGCACTTATTGGCTGGGATATGAAAACGTGCTGGCGCCCGACGGAGCGGTGACGGTGGATGCCAAGAGCGATGGAACCGCTCTGCCGGGGTACGAAGAGGAGAGCGACGATCAGCTTTACCAGTTTACGTACGGCAGCGGAAATACGGCGTTCACGATCGAGAACAATCCGGAGCCCGGCTCGCTTTGGCTAGTGGCGCTGGCCGGTGCGGCGTTCTTCATCAAATCGCGCATCAGGCGTAGTCCTGCGCCAGTCTAGAGTCAATACCGTTCACTTAGCGGCTCCGGTCTTGGCTCAATTCGGAGCGCGTTCGCGCGAGTGTGAACGCTGCACGCATGTGCCCAGAGGGCGCCCAGTGCGCCACGACTTGATGCGCGCGCTAGGGCGGAAAATACCACAAGCGCACCGACTTTCCTATCGGCTCGCCGGAATTGAGGACGCGGTCGGGCCATGGTTGCAAATCCAGCCTCCGGTCGCGTAGTCCGAGACGGCGTTGCTTCAAGCAAGTCAGGCTGACCGCGTTCCAGCCCGCGGAGGGTGCTAGCGCATTAATCTGAGAAATCACGTGGGGAAATCCGAGCCCCTTCTCGAAATCGCCCCTTTCCGCCGCCACCGTATCCATGGGGAGGAAGTAGACCGCGGGCGCGCCCACTTCGCGGAGACGCGTGGCGAGGCGCTTCATGTCCTGCCCCCAATCGAGGTCGGAATCCACCACGATGCTCTCCGGGTGGCTGCCTGCCAGTTCATTGAAGTACGGCAGGTAGTCGGGATGGCTCAAAAGGGAAGAGGCGCCGTACCAGACAAACAGAAGAAAGGCGAGCCAGCCTGCCCATCGTCGCGCGGGAGCCAGTTCGAGGAGACGAACCGCGCCCACCGCCGCTACCAATGCGAAGCCTACGTAAAGCGGCAGGACGTGGCGAATGCCGATATTGATATGGCTGAAAAGCGCTACCGCGAGGATGCCCGCGCAGAAAGCCACAGGTAGCCAGGGATGCCGGAACTTGGAATGGTTGCGAAGCGATGGCGAAAGTCCGACGGCGAAGAGAACGATCGGCGCCAACGGGGTTTTGACGGCCAGGTCAACCAGGTAGAAATACCAGAAGCCGTGGTTGGAGCGCGCTCCCAACAGGTACCCGGGATGGCCTTCCGCATTGTGCCGGAGCACGTCGCGAATGCCGGCGTAAAGTTCCGGAAAGGGCAGGCTGATGTTCGCGAAGAAGACCTTGCCGAAGGAGAACCGGTACGTAGCCCAGACCACCAGAAACGCAACCGCGGCGGCGAGGGCTAGCGACGGCAGCCGGCGGCGGATTTCGGCTAGGGCGCCGGCAAGGCTCAAGCGCTCGGTGAAGTAATGCCAGATCAAGGCTATCCCGGCGGCCGATGCGAAGTAGGGGAGCGTGGAGAACTTGGAAACAATGGCGAGGCCGGCGGCAAGTCCGAAGAGCGCGCCGGTGCGGAGTGTGGGCTGTTGCATCCAGACAACGGCCGCAAGGAAAGCGGCGGCAAGGAACGCCGTGCATGCCATGTCGGTGGTAGCGAGGCCGGCATGGGCGAGTATGGGTGGAAGGAAGCTGAAGAGAAAGAGGGCGATGACGGCTGCAGCTTTGGTGGCGTAGCGTCTCGCCCACCAATAGACGACTAAGCAGGCGATCCAGAAGAAGGGGAGAATGCCGAGACGGGCCAGAGCGAGGGTGGCATCGTAGGCATGCCCCCCGCGGCCATTGAAGAGAATGGCGAGGCCCTCATAGGTCATGGAGTAGATATCCCGGTTCGGCGTATTTTGAGACCGCACGCCAAGCAGATAGGGACCTAAAGCCGCAGCCACGCGCGCCAGCGGCGGATGCTGCGGCTCCCATCGATACACCCCTTTATCGAGCCACTCCATGCCGCAGGCGATGTGAGCGGGTTCGTCGAAAGTATGGCTGAAGACGGTGTAAGTGGCGACGATGCGGATGGTCCCCAGAAGAATCAGGGCGGCGATCAAAATGCGGCTGTGGCGCTCCAGAAAAGGGAGTATTTCGAGGGGCGGCTTCCGTGGCGGCGCAGGCTGCGCCGGGTTCGGGAATGGCTCCCGGCGCTTCTTGGGTTTGGATGGCATCAGGGCGGAAGAGACATTGTCCCACGTGGGTGGGGCATGCTTTACCTTGCCCAGCCGTCGTGCCGCGAAGCGACACGCGCCAACCTTCGCGCTGCCGAGGGCAAGCCAAAGCACGCCGTTATCGGCCGCCCCACCCCGCCGCGGCAAGGAACTCGGCGACGGTGACTCCGGCTTTCATAATCAGCACTCTAAACGTACCGCGTCGACCTCGTCGTGATTGGGAACTGAAAGCGTCGCAGGCACGGCTTGCTTGGTCAACACAATATGGCTGCCTGGTTGACGCGCGACCCGCCACCCCAGCCGCTCAAATGCGCGAACCACCTCGCGAGGCCGCAGCAGCGGAACAACTGGCATCAGACCGTAACTTCGACCTCGCGCGTGGTGACGGTCAATGGCATGCCGAGCTCGGCCCGTACCGCGAGACATTCGGCGATCGCGTCGGCGATGTTCAACTCAGCCTCGCGCTCGGTTCGGCCTTGGGAGACACAACCCGGAATGGCGGCGCACTCTGCAATGTAAACGCCGTCTTCGTCCTGACAAATACTGACGACGAACTTCATATCGTCCCTAATTGTTACACAGGGCCGGCTCTCTGCGGTCAGTTCTCGATCGGGACTTTCTCCGCGTGGTCTACCACCAGGATGTCGGCCTGCCCCTTTTTCCTTTCCAGCCTGAGCCCGAGCTGGTCCCGCACGGCGTCGATGAGGCTGATTCCGAGCTCGGGTTCCGGCCCATCCGAGGCTACCGGCCCCGCTGCCCGTCCGCCCGGTTCCATCAAAAATGAGAGCTCATAGTCGTACCGGCCGCTGAGCCCGGTGGCATCCATAACCGGTTGCCCCAACTGGTTCGAGAGGAAGTTTGCCAGATCGGCGACCGAGTCGCCCTTGAGATTCACATGCGCCCTGGTACGGACTGGCGGTCCGCCCGCAGGCGGCCTCCATGCTGCCTCGGGCTTTTCGGCCGACGGCTCTTGCGATTCCTTGAACTTCGGGCCGCCCTTGGCCACCGTCAGCTCGTAGACCGTCGTCTCCTTCTTCTCGAAGTGCACCTTCAGCCCGAACCGCTCGGCCAGCAGCCTCTGCTGCATCAGTCCGAACTGCTGCCTGTCGGCGCCGGGAGGAATCTTGGCCACGACGTTGTATCGGGCGGTATTCATCCAGGCGGGCGCAGCCAGTTGGAAGCTGCGCAGATTGTAAGCCATCATCACCAGGAAGGAAAGGCTGTAGTTTTCGCAGGTGAGCGAGCCCGGATCGGACGTACCCGGGCCGCCGGTGCAGCGGATCCCCCGCGCATCGGCCGGAGCCGGCTTCACCGAAGCCACTTCGAACTGCGCCGTCTGCGCGAACGCGAGGACACCGCATCCAAGAATGCCGCCGCACACTCTCGCGATCGCTCTTCGCATGATGGCTACATTATAAGGCAAAGACACGTCGAATCCGCTGATACCCAGTCCAGGGTGAGATCGCCGAGTTGACAGACGAAAGCGTCTGCCCCACGTTGATGCGCAAGGCTTACGTTTTTGTGGGGCAGGCGCTTTCGCTTGCCTTTCAGCGGAGCACCAATGCCTGGCCCCGGCGAATTTTCTGCTACTGTGGCCGCGATGGCTTATAGCGGCGCGTTTAATTTAAGACCGTCTTTAACCTGTCATTCATTAGTCAGGAAGGCGCGCTGGTATTCCGTCCTACTAACCATTCCTCCCTGTGGTCGGGCATCGAAATTCCTTATTCTCTCGGGAGCCTTGCCGGGGCGCAGCACGTCGATTGAGACCGTTGACTTTTCAGTCCTCTTTACCGCCAGGTTTTTCAGCGAAAGCCGAAATCTATCGCGCAAGAACCTTGGCCGTCTCGTGCGAAAGGTTATCCGGATCGAGCTGAGCGAGCCTGACCAGTTCGGCGGGCAATTCGAGCGGAACGGTTTCCATGTCTTTAAACTAGCGATATTGGACACTTTGTCACGTGCGCAATGCACCCGGTAGCGCCGGCGGTCTTTGCCGCCGGTGTTTTTCGTATCATAAACTAAAGCCCCTCAGCTCCCATGTGGATCGTCCAACTCGCCCTACGCCGCCCGTACACCTTCGTCATCATGTCGATGCTGATCGTGATCCTCGGGGTGCTCGCCACCCTCCGCATGCCCACCGATATCTTCCCGGAAATCGATATCCCCGTGGTCAGCGTTATCTGGAGTTATAGCGGCATCACTCCCGAGGAAATGGCCGAAGCCATCACCGTCCGCTCCGAGCGCGGCTTCACCGTCTCCGTCAACGACATCGAACACATGGAGTCTGAGTCGCTCCCCGGCCTCGGCGTCATCAAAGTCTTCTTCCATCCGCGCGCCAAAATCGACGCTGCCGTCTCGCAGCTCACCGCTACGTCCAACTCATCGCTGCATTCCCTGCCGCCCGGAACCACGCCGCCCAATATTCTCCGCTACAACGCCTCCAGCGTCCCCATCCTGCAAATGAGTATTTCGAGCGACTCGCTCCCCGAGCAGCAGCTCTACGACCTCGGCTATAACTTCATCCGCACGCAAATGGCGAACGTCGAAGGCGCCACTTTCCCCCTGCCCTACGGCGGCCGCCCGCGCGAAATCTCCGTCGATCTCGACCCGCGCGCCCTCTACGCCCAAGGTCTCTCTGCCGCCGACGTCACCAACGCCATCAACGCGCAGAGCCTCATCATGCCCTCCGGCTCCGTGAAGATCGGCCCGCAGGAATACGCCGTCAAGCTCAACAGCTCGCCCGATGCCGTCGCCGCTTTCAACCGCCTGCCTATCCGCCAGACCAACGGAACCACGGTCTACGTAGGCGACGTCGCGCACGTCCGCGATGGCTACGTGGTGCAAACCAACATCGTGCGCCACAACGGATCGCGCGCCGCCCTGCTCACCGTGCTCAAGAACGGCGGCTCGTCCACGCTCGAAATCATCCGGCAGATCAAGGCCATCCTGCCGCGCATCCGTTCCACGCTGCCTGCCGCGCTCAACCTGAAACTTCTCTTCGATCAATCCATCTTCGTGCGCGCCGCCATTCAAGGCGTGCTGCGCGAAGCCGTCATCGCCGCGTTTCTCACCGGCTTGATGATCCTGCTTTTCCTTGGAAGCTGGCGCAGCACTATTGTGGTTTGCATCTCCATTCCGCTTTCCATTCTCACTTCGCTCGCGGTTCTTTACTTCCTCAACGAAACCATCAACGTGATGACGCTGGGCGGCATGGCGCTCGCCGTCGGCATCCTGGTGGACGACGCCACTGTCGAAATCGAAAACATCCACCGCAACCTGGCCCAAGGCAAGCCCATCGTCAAAGCCATCCTCGACGGCGCCATGCAGATCGCCGCGCCAGCGTTCGTTTCCACGCTCTGCATCTGTATCGTCTTCGTGCCCGTAGTCTTCCTCACCGGCGCCGCGCGCTATCTTTTCACGCCGCTCGCGCTGGCGGTGGTGATCGCCATGATGGCGTCCTACCTGCTGTCCCGCACGCTCATTCCCACCATGGTTCGATATTTGCTTGCGTCGGAAGCTGGCCGCGAGCATCCGCACGGCGGCGTCTCCGGCGCGTTCCAACGCTGGTTCGAAAAGCTCCGCGAAACCTACCGCCGCACTCTCGCCTCCGCGCTGGCGCATCGCAAAATCGTGGCCGCCGGCTTCTTCGTTCTCTGCGCCGCGTGCCTCGCGCTCACTCCCATGCTGGGCGAAGATTTCTTTCCGCAAGTCGACGCCGGCCAGATCCGCCTGCACGTCCGCGCCCCCGCCGGCACCCGCATCGAAGAGACTGAGCGCTACTTCGCGCAAGTGGAAAACACCATTCGCCGCGTGATTCCGCCCGCCGAACTGACCGACATTCTCGACGATATCGGCCTGCCCTATTCCGGCTTCAACATCGCCATGAGCGACACCGCCACCATCGGACCCTTCGACGGCGAAGTTCTGGTTTCGCTGCGCCCCGGCGAGCACGCCTCCACCTGGAACTATATCCGCGAGCTGCGTCTGCGCCTCAACCGCGAATATCCCAACCTCTCGTTCTTTTTCCAGCCCGCCGATATCGTCGGCCAGATTCTCAACTTCGGATTGCCAGCGCCCATCGATGTCCAGGTAGTCGGCCCGCTCGCCAACGACAAAGCGGATTACGCCATGGCGCGCCAGATCGAGCGCAGTCTCTCCCGCGTCCCCGGAGCCGTGGATGTGCACACGCATCAGGTGGTCGATGTTCCCGAGTTCCTCTTCAACGTCGATCGCACCCGCGCCTCGCAAATGGGTCTCTCGCAGGAAGCCGTCGCCAACAGCCTCCTGATCGCCCTTTCTTCCAGCACCCAAATCGCGCCCAATTATTGGATCGACCCGCACAACGGCGTCGATTATCCCGTCTCCGTCATGACCCCGCAGTTCCGCATCGATTCCCCCTCGGAGCTGCTGCGCACGCCCATCCGCGGCGGCCCCGGCCGGCAGCTGATCGCCAATGTCGGCCAGCTCCAGCGCGGCGTCACTGCGTCCGTGGTCAATCACTACAACGTGCAGCCGGTTTACGATATCTACGCCAACGTGCAAGATCGCGACCTCGGCTCGGTCGCATCCGACGTCGACCGCGTCCTCGCCGGGTATGACTCGAAGCTTCCCAAAGGCAGCTTCATCGAAACCCGCGGCCAGGTCTCCACCATGCGCACCTCGTTCACCGGATTGAGCGTCGGCCTGGTCTTTGCGATCCTGCTCGTATACTTCGTGATGGTGGTCAATTTCCAATCCTGGCTTGACCCGTTCATCATCTTGATGGCGCTGCCCGGCGCGCTCTCCGGCATCGTGCTCATGCTTTTCGTCACCCAAACCACCATCAGCGTGCCTTCCATGATGGGCGCCGTGATGAGCATCGGCGTCGCCACCGCCAACAGCATTCTGCTGGTGAATTTCGCTAACGATGTGCGCGAAACCGGCGCCGATGCTCTTGCCGCCGCGCTCGAAGCCGGCTACACGCGGCTGCGCCCGGTCGTCATGACCGCGCTCGCCATGATCGTCGGCATGCTGCCCATGGCGCTCGGCCTCGGCGAAGGCGGCGAGCAGAACGCGCCGCTTGGCCGCGCCGTTATCGGCGGCCTGATCCTGGCGACAATCGCTACACTATTCTTCGTGCCCGTCGTTTACAGCGTCTTGCGCCGCACCCCGCCGCGGTTCGCCCGCCACGCCCGGATGGACGAAATCTGATGGCGTCTCCCGCTCCACCCAAACCCGGCATACGCCCGCTGCTGACGTTCTTCGCCGTGCTGGCATGCGTCGTGGTGGCCGCCATCGTCGCCGGGGTGCTGCCGCGCCTCTCGCGCCAGAGAGTCCTCCTCGCCGCGTCCGAAACCGTAGCGCAGCAGAAGCCGGTCGTCATCGTCTCGCCCGCCCATCTGGCGCCTTCCAAGGACACCATCGATTTGCCCGGCGACCTGCAAGCCATGGTGGAATCGCCCATCTTCGCGCGCGCCGACGGCTACCTGAAATCGCGCAAAGTCGACATCGGCGACCGCGTCAAGGCCGGACAATTGATGGCCGATATCGAAACCCCCGAGCTCGATCGGCAGATCGACCAGGTGCGCGCCACGCTCGCTCAATCGCAAGCCGGGCTCAAGGAGCTCGAAGCCGATATCGCGCTTTCCCGCGCCAATCTGAACCTCTCCAAAGTCACCCTCGACCGCTGGGCGCGTCTCTCCGCCAAGGGCGCCGTCTCCAAGCAGGATCTCGACCAGAAGCAGGCCGATTTCGACGTCAAGAAGGCCCAGACCGATCGCGCCGAAGCCAGCCTCGCCACCGCGCAGGAAACCGTACTCGCCAGCGCCGCCAACGTCAAGCGCCTCGAGGAGATGAAGGGCTTCGCCAGCGTCACCGCGCCCTTCGACGGCATTGTCACCGCGCGCAACGTGGATATCGGAACGCTCATCAACGCCGGCAACACCAGCGCGTCCAAGGAAATGTTCCGCGTGGCCAAAATCACGCCGCTGCGCATCTTCGTCAACGTCCCGCAGACCTACGTGCAAGAGATACACAACGGCCAGCTCGCCGAGCTGCGCGTGGAGGAGCGCCCCGGCCAGATCTTCCCCGCGCGCGTCACCAATATTTCGAATGCGCTCGACCCCGCCTCGCGCGCCATGCTGGTAATTCTCGAAACGCCCAATCCCACCGGCGCGCTCTACCCCGGAATGTACGCGCAGATCCGCTTCGCCGCCGCGAAATCGAAGCCCCTGCTGCGCGTCCCCGGCGACACGGTAATGCTCACCACCAACGGTCCGCGCCTCGCGGTGGTAGGCGCCGATCATGTGGTCCACTTCCGCAGCGTCACTCTGGGCGAAGACCTCGGCTCCGAAGTGGAAATCCTCTCCGGCCTGCATCCCGGCGAGCTGGTAGTCTCAAACCCCAGCGACTCAGTGCAAGAGGGCGCAACTGTGGAGATTCGTACCCGGTAGGATTCCTGGCTGGTGAGGCATAGTCCTCAACGCGGAGGCGCGGAGAGGCGGAGGAAACACGGAGAACGCATTCCCAACTCTGATCCCTCCGCCCTCCGCGTAGTCTCCAAATCTCGCGCCGCCGCGTTGAAAATCACAGCGTCCACCTTTCCGCCCACGCCATCGCCCGCACATAGTCCTCAACGCGGAGGCGCGGAGAGGCGGAGGAAACACGGAGGACGCATTTCCCAACTCCGATACTCTCCGCCTCCTCGGCGAACTCAGGCCGATGCCTTTGAATTTCTCACTCTGATAAAACGATAAAACTCCGCGTAGTCTCCAAAACTCCGCGCCTCCGCGTTGAGAATCACATCCTGCACCTTTCCGCCCACGCCACCGCCCGCACATAGTCCTCAACGCGGAGGCGTGGAGAGCGGAGGAAACACGGAGAACGCATTCCCAACTCCGATCCCTCCGCCTCCTCGGCGAACTCCAGCCGCTGCCTTTGAGTTTTTCTCTCTTGTTAGACTCCGCGAAGTCTCCAAATCTCCGCGCCTCCGCGTTGAAAATGACAGCCTCCACCTTCCACGCAAGCCCCGCCCCCCGCCTCCCCACCCTCAATCGCGCTATAACCAAGATAGGACCATCCATGAAAATCACGTATACCGGCAGGCAGGTCGAATTAGCTCCGGCCCAGTTGAAGAAGCTCGAAGCGCAATTCGCGAAGACCGGAAAACTTCTGGACGGCAAGGGTGACTGCGAAATCCACGTCGTCCTATCCCTGCAGCGCCATCTCCAGCGCGCCGAAGCCACCGTCAGCTACTTCGGCCATGAGCTCGTCGGATTGGCTACTGGCCCGGACCTTTTCACCGCCATCCATGCCGCCGCGCAAAAGCTCGAAAAGCAGGGCCTCAAGGTCCGCGCCAAGTGGCGCGACGGCGCACGCAAATCGCACAAGATCGCTTCCGAAGCCGAAGGCAAGCCCACACCCGCCGAGCCCGAGGTCCAGGCGCAGCCCGCGGTCCACATCTACCACGTCAACCACCATGATCGCCGCAAACCCATGACGCTCGAAGAAGCGCTCCTCGAAATGGATAACACGCGCGATTATATGGTGTACCGCGACGCCTTAACCGATCGTGTCGCCGTGCTCATTCGCCGCCGCGATGGGCACTTCGACCTGGTCGAAGGATAGCCGCGCCGCATATGCCCAAAAAGGCAGCGCGTACCCCGCGAGCCGCCAAGCGCTCGAAAAAGCCGGCTCGCGACACGGAGCTTGTCATCATCACCGGCATCAGCGGTTCGGGCAAAGGCTCGGTGCTCCGCGCGCTCGAAGATATAGGCTACTACGCCGTCGACAACATGCCGGTCGACCTCATACCCAAATTCGCCGAGCTTATCCGCGATAATCCCAGCGTCGAAGCCGCCGCCCTGGTCGTCGACGTGCGCGAACGCGAAGGACTCAAGCGTTTTCCCGAAATCCTCCCGCTCCTGCGCCGCTCCGTCCAGGCGCGCCTAATCTTCATGGAAGCCGAGGACGCGGCCATTATCCACCGCTTCAGCGAAACCCGCCGCCCCCATCCGCTCGGCACGCACCATTCGATTATCAAGAGCATCCGCTCGGAACGCGATCAACTGGCGCCCATCCGCGCTATGGCCGACCTGATCGTCAACACGTCGAAGTTCACCGTCCACGAGCTCCGCGATTTCATCAGCGAGCGTTTTCGCGGCCAGCGCGAAGAATCGAAGATCATGATCTACGTCACCAGCTTCGGCTTCCGCAACGGCGTCCCGCCCGATAGCGACCTGGTCTTCGACGTGCGCTTCCTGCCCAACCCCAACTACATACCGAAATTCAAGAACCTCACCGGCCGCAACCCCGGGGTAGCGAAATTCATCCGCTCTTTCCCGCAAACCACCGAGTTCATCAAACGAATCACCGACCTGCTGGTCTACCTGCTGCCCCACTACATCCGCGAAGGCAAAAGCTATCTCACCATCGCCTTCGGCTGCACCGGCGGCCAGCACCGCTCGGTGATGATGGCCGACCAGATCCGCAAGAATCTAGCCGACGCGGGATACAAGTCAAAGGCGACTCACCGCGACATAGTCCGCCATTAGCGCTATCGCGCGCGTGTCCGATGTGCGTCCATCCGGAAATTCCACGCTGCCGTTGCGGCGCAAGCCACAGCGGCCGGCAATATGCCAATCTTCCTTATGGCCATGGCATCGCCTTGTCATCTAAATAACCAGAGAGCCATGATTTGGGCAGCGCGATAATGTTGTGTTGATCGCAATTTGCGATAACTCTGTAGCTTCTTCTGGAAAATTCCGACAATTTCTCATGGGCCTCAGTGAAGGTCTTGCCGCACTGGGCGCAGCGGAAGCGCTGTCGGCCATTGCGGTGCTTTCCGAAGCGCCTTGCTTCGATCCGGCAATTGTGGCACGCCATCTGTGAAATCTCCTTGAGATCGCACAGAAGAAGGCCGATAATCTAATTGAAGGGTTCGTGCGGCTTTCGGCTGTGCGGATTTTAGCCGCGGTGAAGGTCGGCGCCTCTGCCGGGGTGTAATTGCTGTTCTGCCAGCGGGGAAGGGATTCGAACCCCTAGACTATGTTCTGAGCATCTGCTCCTGCCACCCCACCACGGAAAACACAAAAGAGCCACCGGCTTGAGTTTAGCGGCTTTGGACTGCTGGCCCTTTGTTTTCATAGTTATATAGACAGTATAATAAAAATCTTCTATTGTTGTCAGGAGACACCCTTGCATAATATAATAAATTTGTGATACGCTAATGTACGTTTGGCGATTCAAGCAGTTCAAAGCGTGGACCGGACGGAAGGCAATTGATGACTGGCGACGTAGGTTATCGCCAGCTAGGCGGGCCGCGCTTGATAGCTTCCTTGACCGCATCGCCAAGATGCAGGCATGGCCACTAGGAATCTGTGACCCGATCAAGAAACATGCAGGCTGTTGGGAGCTTCGTTGGACCGCCGAGAAGGTCGAACACCGGATTTTTGGGTACTTCGGCGGCGATAAGGAATTTGTGATGGTAATTGGATGTACGCACAAAGGGAGGATCTATGATCCGCCCGAGGCGTTCGACACGCTCAACGATAGAAAAGACAAAATAGCAACCGGAGAAGGAGAACTCGATAGCTATGAATTATGGACAACTCCAACGGATGAAGGAGAAGGCGTACCGCCATGGGGCGGTCAACTCCCAAATCGAGATTGATCTTCCATTACAGATTCGCGCGCTTCGTAAGGAGCGCGGATGGACGCAGCCTCAACTTGCAACTCAGGCTGATATGAAGCAGCCCAGAATTTCCGGCATTGAGAAGCCGGGAGCAACGCACTTCTCCCTGGAGACGCTTCGCAGACTAGCGGAGGCTTTCGACGTTGCCTTGGTTGTCCGTTTTGCTCCTTTTGGCGAATTTCTGGAGTGGTCGGATCGGTTTTCACCTGATGAGTTTCGGGCTCAAAGTTTTGAACAAGAACTACCAACACTGGAGGCCCGATGCGATCTTGCTCTTGGGGCTGGAGCGGAACTAATGGCCCAGCTCGCGGAAATTCCGATAGGCCAAGGTCTCCGCGCGGAGCTACTGAGTAGACAAAACCCTCACAGGCGAGAACCTCCCTCGCGAATTCCGTCCGGTGCGGCTGCAATGGCGCTTGGGGCAGCCGCATGAAGCTGATTCAGACAAAACTGGCTCGCTCTATTTGGCTGTTCGACATTCGCGACATGAACCCCAAAGGAAAAGACATTATCGGGGATCTTGTGTCATGGATTAAGGAATCATACGATTTTGCGGTGGCTCCAGACTCGAATAACCCATTACCCAATGCAACACCGCCGCCCACCACCGCGGCGCCGAAGGCTGAAGTTCCCCTAGGGCTAACTTTCCAGAGAGGAAGTTTTCAGGCGGAAGAGGAGATTTACGTCGCCATCAATAACCTCACCATTTATGACGACGGAATCGTTATAGATTCGGCATCGTCTACCGAAGACGGCGACAAATTCGGGATTGATCTCCTAAAATCAGCGGCTCAAGAATTCGCACTCACCTTCGACGCGGATACTGTTCGCAAGCGCTTATACCTGAGCGAACTCGTAGTCCGGTCAGATATCAATTTGACATCGCTCAGTCCAATTCTACCTACCTTCCTTGAAAAAATCTCATCTGCGGCTGTGCCTTTCGCTGTCGGCGGTATTTCGTTCTGGACCGACGCGGACGCAGCGAGCAGACACAAAACCTTCAGGTTCGAACGGCAGGCAGGAAGGGCACTGGACGAAAATAGATATTTTTCTGACGCGCAGATGGAAACCAAGGCGCACTTCATTGCACTCCAAGAGTTCGAACGTCTTGTGATGGGACGTTAGCCCTTCACTCTCCATGCCAACCCCCAACGAACAATTTCATCAACGCAACATTAGGACACTACCAAGATTGGAAATAGCCCTTTTGCGGCATCCGGCCAACAGGCGATCGCGAGTAGCATATGCTCATGCGCGTGCGCCGCCGGGCTTGGTTTTCCGAGCGCTATACTGAAGGCAACCCGGTGAATTTGAGACCCTGGACTGCGGCCCTTCTTGTCTTCGCGTGCGCGCCCGGCGCATTCGCTCTCGATCCGCATAAGAGCCTTACCCAATATTCCCGCAAGGTCTGGACGCAGCAGCACGGCTTGCCGCAGGACACCATCCGCGCCATCGCGCAAACCGCCGATGGGTATCTCTGGCTGGGTACCGATGAAGGCCTGGCGCGCTTCGACGGCTATGATTTTACAATCTTCAACAAGGCCAATGGCGATCTGCCATCCAATTCCATTACCGCGCTGGCCGCGGCGCCCGGCGGCGCGCTGTGGATCGGCACCACCGACGGCCTGACGGAATTTAGCGCCGGCCGGTTTCGCACGTACACCCGCCAGCAAGGCTTGCCGGACGATTCCGTGGGCGCGCTGTTCATCGATCACACCGGCGCGCTGTGGATTGTGGCGGGCATCGATTTGAGCCGCTTCCAGCACGGCAAGTTTACTAATTACGCGCCCGGACCCGCGATGCCCGTTGCGGCGTTTCGCGCGGTTGCCGAAGACCGCGGCCACAACCTATGGGTGGCGGGATTCAGCGCCGTGGGCACGCTGGCGGATGGCAAATTTCAGACCGTTCTGAGCGCAGGCGCGTTGGGTGGCGGCGTCATCAGCGGACTGGCGGTAGACCGGCGGAACAACCTATGGATTGGCGGCAGCAAGGGCGCGATGATGCGGTCTCCCAATGGTCAAGTGCGGAAGTTCACCGAGGGCGACGGACTACCGGACCCGTTTCTGCGCGCGATTTGGGTGGATCGCGATGGCGGCGTGTGGGCAGGCACCAACGGCGGCTTGGCGCGCCTCGAGGATGAGCGCTTTGTGACGGCGCCGGTGGGCTCCGACCGCGGTCAGGACCAGGTGCGATGCCTCTACGAAGATCGTGAAGGCGATCTGTGGGTGGGCTCTAATAACGGCCTGACGCAGCTCCGCGACGATGTGTTTACGGCTTACGGAAAGAGCGAAGGCTTTCCCAGCGATGAGCCCTATGTGGCGTTTCAAGACCGCGCCGGCCGCATCTGGGTGGGTTTCCACGACGCTGGCCTGCTGATGATATCGGGCGAGAGCAGGAAGCTCTTCACCACGCGCGACGGCCTGCCGAACAACGAAATCTTTTCCATTCGCGAAACCCGCGACGGCGATCTGCTCATCGGCACGCGCGGCGGCTTGGTACGCTTGCACGACGGCCATTTCAATAACTTCGTTCCCAAGGATCCTCTGTCGCGCGTAGTCATTTTCGATGCCATGGAAGATTCCGCCGGACGAGTCTGGCTCGCCGGTGGCGGCGGTTTGGGCGAGCTGCGCGGCCGGCAATTGCGCAGCGTGATTTCCGGGCCGCCGGAAATCAGGGAATCGGTGGTGACGCTGTGCGAAGGCAACGGTGGCGTTGTGTGGGCGGGCACTTATGGCAAGGGTCTGTGGCGCGTAGACGGCGATTCGCTCAAGCTCTTTACCACGGCCGACGGGCTCTCAAGCGATCAGATCCGCTCGCTCTACCGGGACTCCGATGGCACGCTGTGGATCGCCACCGCCGGCGGCGGCCTGGACGCATTCCGCGACGGGCGCTTTTCGCGATTCACCGAAAAAGACGGCCTGCTGAGCGACAACATCGGGAAGATCGAAGACGACGGCGAATCGTTATGGCTGGCCACCACGCGCGGTATCTGCCGCATCGCCAAACAGCAGCTCAAGGATTTTGCGCAGGGCCGCCGCAAGACTCTCGAGCCGCTCACTTACGGCGTGGAAGACGGCTTGCGCAGCGCGCAGTGTTCGCCCGCCTATCCGGTGGCCGCCGGCGGCAATCGCATGGCGGACGGACGCCTGTGGTTCACCACCGGCCGCGGCCTCGCGGTATTCGACCCGAAGGCGCCAAAACGCACCCGCTACACGCCCGCCGCTCATCTGGCGGAGATGACCGCGGATGGGCGGCAGGTGGATCTCACCAGCCCCGCGAAATTGCAGCCGGGCAGCCTGCGCATCGAATTTCACTACACCGCGATCCATCTGAGCGCGCCCGAGCTGGTGCGGTATTCCTACAAGCTCGACGGGCTCGACCAGGACTGGGTGAAGGCCGGCGGACGCCGCGTCAAGGACTATAACAGCCTGCGTCACGGGCAATACCATTTCCATGTGCGCGCCGATCTGCCGGGCGGTCCGGGAAGCGAGGAATCGTATGCGTTCACCGTGCTGCCGCACTTCTACGAAACGGCGTGGTTCCTGGCGGCATGCGGCGCCATGCTGCTGGCTTCCGGTTGGGCGGCGTATCAGATGAGGTTGGGGCAGATCCGCTCGCGGTTCGCGGCGGTGCTGGAAGAGCGGGCGCGGCTCGCGCGCGAAATTCACGACACACTGGCGCAGGGATTCGTGGGCATCTCTTCGCAGCTCGACGCTGTGGCCATGTGCATGCCGGACGAATCGCGGCCGGCGCGCAAGTATCTCGATATGGCGCGGCGCATGGCGCGGCATAGCCTGACCGAGGCGCGGCGGTCGGTGATGGATTTGCGCGCTTCGGTGCTGGAAGGGCAGGACCTGGCGGCGGCCCTGGAATCGGGTATGCGAATCTGGACGGCCGGGTCCGGCATGGATGTCAAGGTGGAGGTGAGCGGACCGCAGCCGCCGCTGCCGGAGGAGATGGAGCAGAACCTGTTGCGCATCGCGCAGGAGGCGGTGACCAATATCGTCAAGCACGCCGGCGCCACCAGCGTTTGGATTAAGCTGCACACCGAGGCCAAGCGGCTGTATCTGCGCGTAGCGGATAACGGCCGCGGCTTCGAGCAGGGTAGGGCGTTTTCCTCGCAGGACGGTCATTTCGGCTTGATCGGAATGCGCGAGCGGGCCGAGCGGCTGGGCGGCGAGCTGACGCTGGCGAGCCATCCCGGAGAAGGAACGCAAGTGGAAGTGATGGCGCCCCTGCCATGAATCGGCCCGGCGGCTAAGATATGAGTAACCCAATTCGCATTCTGGTAGCGGAAGACCATCTGGTGGCGCGCGTGGGCGTGACCACCATTGTGAACATGCAGCCCGATATGACCGTGGTGGCGGAAGCCTCGAATGGGCAGCAGGCGATCGAGCTATACCGCAAACATCTGCCGGACGTGACGCTGCTCGATCTGCGAATGCCCGGCATGGGCGGCGTGGAGGCGGCGCAAAAGATCCGCGCCGAGTTTCCGGGCGCGCACATGGTCGCGCTGACCACTTATGGGGGCGACGAAGACATCCGCCGGGCGCTGGCCGCGGGAGTGCAGGCATATCTCACCAAAGACGTGCTGCACGACGAGTTACTGAAGGCGATTCGCGCCGTCCATGCGGGCCAGACCTATCTTCCGGCCGCGGTAGCCGCAGCGCTGGCGGCGCAAATGCCGCGGCCGGACTTGAGCGCGCGCGAGGTCCAGGTGCTGGGACTGATTGTAAGTGGCATGGCGAATAAGCAGATCGCGTACGAGTTAGGCATCGCTGAGCACACGGTCAAGAATCACGTGAAGAGTATCTTGAGCAAGCTAGGCGTGCAGGACCGGACGCAAGCGGCCACCGCCGCGATTCAGCGGGGCATTATTCACCTTTAGTTAGTGGGACAGGCCTCCCGGCCTGTCNNAAAGCCGGCTGCAGCCAGGATTGGCTGCCCCACAACTAACTAATGCGGTAAGTGACATCCAGGATGGCATCCTGCCCCACTTCGGCCGTCACTCAATTATGCAAAGCTCTTCAAGCCAACTGATTCCGGTGGCTGCTTTCGTAATGCGCCTTGAGCAGATCGCCGCCGAAATCGCCGCTTAAATCGCGCCACACCGAGTGGATGTGGTTGGCCTTGTCCTGCGTCATGTCGAATTCGATCATGAACGAAGGCGTCTGCACCCGGTAATAATGCGGGTCGCCCGGTTTGGCGCCTCCCGCCCAGGCGAACCAGACGTTGCGGCCGGCCTTGTCGATCTGGTCCATGCGCCGCTGGGCGATGTCGTCGGGCAGGTTGTGCGCGTAGAGTTCCGCCAGCGCCCGCAGCGCGTCGAACTGTTTGGCGTTCATCTTCGACGCGGAAAGCCCCGACGGCTGGCCCTTCAGAGCCGCCGTCCGCGTGTTGGTGGTCAGGATATCGCCATAGGCTTTGGGGTCGACAATGGCGGCCTTCTGCAGCCGCTCGTCCAGCGCATGTATCACCTCGAAGCCCATGTCGTCTTCGGGGGCGAGCACGCGCAGCCCTTTGCGCGGCCCCTGCATCACTTCGGCCGGATTCGAGCCGAAGAAGCTCGGCCCATCCACCACCTGCCCGTTCGTCACGGTATAGTTCTGGCTGATATGATGGCCCTCCACCCGGTAGCCCCAGGCGTCCGTGTCGGAGGGCGCGCCGAAAATCGTGAAGTGATATCTCTCGGGGTTGCGGCGCACCCCGCTGTCGTTTTCCATCGCCTTCAGCACTTCTTCGAGACTCATGATGGTGACCGCCTTGATGTATCCGGACTGGCTCAATCCGGACGCCAGCAGCGCGCTGGCGAGGTGCCTCTGGTAGGGACTCATTTCGCCAAGCGTAAGGCCTTTGCGGTCGATGGGAACGTAGAACCAATGCATGCGTTCTTCGTCCTGGAACGGGAAGGTCGCCTTGGCCTTCTGTTCCGGGCTCAGCGCGGCCAGCAAGCGATTGGCGGTTTCGGTCATCACCGAAACCGTGTGGACGTGGTCATGCATACCGCTCTGTTTGGTGGAAGCGTGGTTCTGGGCGTGACTCTTTTGGCCGGCAATCAGACCGCCGCCCAAAAGCGTCGCGGACGAACTCAGAAACGAACGCCGTTTAATCTGGCACATTAGGATCTCCTCTCCGTGGCCGGTCAGCCCGGCAGATGCTCCGCGAGCTTGATTATAACAATCAAACAATAATAAGTTGGGGCGAGAGAGTCAGGCGAGGGTGCATCAGCGTTTCGCGCCGCGCATAGGTTTGTGTTTTTGTGGGGCATGCGCTTTCGCCTGCCAACCGATTGCTTCACGGCTTCCGACGCGCGCGGCTCCGATCGGAGCCACGACCGTAAAGTAAGGGAGTGGTTTCTTGCAAGAGCACAAAATCGGCGCTCACGGCGCTAGCCCGGATTTCTCATCGAACCTCGAAGCGCGCCGCGGCTTGGGTCCGCGCTGATATGCCGCCGGCCGCGCCGGCTATCAACGCGGCAACGTCTATATCTCGCGCAACGTATATGAAGCCGCCATTGGCTTCCGTCCCAACGCCAGCCAGTTGGTGAAACTGGGATACGAGATCGAGCAAGGCCCCTTCATACACGGCGTCTTGGCCAATGTGCTGACACTTCGGTTCGTGATGACATTGGGGCCGATCACGCTCGCCGGTAAGTAAGCGATTGGGCGCAAAACGCCAGGCAAGCTCCGGCAAGCTTTGTCTAATCGCGGTGCTGGAGATCGTCTAAATCGCGATGCCGGAAATCGGGGGCCCCACGAAGCGCTACCTTCGTCTCGCGGCGGATTGCGATATCGGCTGTGCCATCCGCACGGGCTGGATTCCCGGCTATCCGGGCCGAACGGCGCCTGGAAGAGCACCGCAATAGGTGGGCTGCAATGGTCGAGGGAGTGTCGCGCTCAGCCCGCTGCGGATCCACCCCAGTACTGCTTCCCTCGCTACAGGCGCCCGCGGCCGATCCGAACGCGCATAATATAGGGCGGGCCTCCCGAACGAGGCCACCCATGCCGGCCGCGCAAAAAGAGCCGGATGCACAATTAGGAGGAAGAATGGCGGTCAACGTAATTGTCACTCCGATCAATCTGAGCTGGTCGAACTTCCAGGTGGTCGACTCCAGCCCCGATCTGTCGGACGATGAGGTAGCCCAGATTCATCCGGAGATGCGGTTGCCGCCGAACGTTCAGGTGGTGAACGGCAATGGCGTGTTTCGCCTGAATGCGTTCACCATCATGGTGGCCCCGGTGCCGCAAGACACCATCGTGCTGCGTTCCGCGACGCAAACGGCCGATCTGCTGCGGCATGAGCAAGGGCATTACGATCTCCTGATCCTGGTCGCCAAGGCGATGGCCCGTGACCTGGGAGCGGCGACGGGTTCCTCCGCGGGGGCGCTCAATGCGCAAGTGCAGACCATACAGCAGACGCACCGCACCAACGCGCTGGCGATCGATGCCGCCTACGACACGCAGACCGATCACGGCAAGGATTCCCGGCAGCAAACGAGCTGGAATCAGGCCATCGCGGCCGCTTTGGGAAACCCCACGACCACTACAGTGAAGGGACTGCGCTTATAAGGTTGCTCCGATCGGAGCCACGACCGTAAGGGAGTGTCTTCCCGCAAGACCACAAAACCACCCGGTCACAGCACTGCTTAGTAGCTTAGCTATATAAGCCAGGCGCCGGTTGGGAACAAAGTTCCGCCACGCTTCGTCTAATCGCCATGCTGGAAGTCGATAGCCTCACGAAGCGCTACCACCGCGTCGCGGCGGTTCAAGATGTCAGCTTTTCCATCCGCGCCGGTGAGATTCTCGGCTATCTGGGGCCGAACGGCGCCGGGAAAAGCACCACCGTGAAGATCCTCGTCGGATTGCTGGAACCGAGTGAGGGCCGGGTGCTGATGGACGGGCGAAGCGTCATCGAGGACCTTCCGGCTTTCCAGCGCCGGCTCGGTTACGTGCCGGAAGATCCGAATCTCTATCCGCACCTTTCCGGGCGCGAGTACCTGCAACTGGCGGGGCGGCTTCGCGGGATTCCGCGCGCCGCGCTGGAAGCCAAGATCGACGGCTTCTTGCGCCTTCTTTTCGCTGTGGAGCGATAGGGATGCGCCGGTGACCTTCTACTCTAAGGGCATGCGGCAAAAGATTCTGCTCTCGGCCGCGCTGCTGCACAATCCCGACGTGCTGATTCTGGATGAACCTATGTCCGGCCTGGACGTGGGAGCGGCGCTGGTGTTTCGCGAGCTTCTGCAAAAGCTGGCGGCGCAGGGAAAGGCGATCCTATTCAGCTCCCACGTTCTGGAAGTGGTGGAAAAGGTCTGCTCGCGCGTGGTGATTCTCAGCCAGGGGCGCGTGGTGGCGGACGATTCCATCGACCGGCTGCGCGAGCTGATGCAGTTGCCCTCGCTCGAGGATATCTTCGCCCAGCTGACCCAAGAGCGCGATACGGCGGCTGCGGCGGACCGGATCATCGAGGTGATGCAGTCTTGAAGCGGCTCGAAGAGACGCACGGGCCGGTCTTCGAGCTGACGCGCCACTTTCTGGCCGGCATGTTCGATAGCGAGCTCTTCGCGGGAAGGGACCGGTGGCGGCCGGTGGCCATCGGCGCATTCATGCTGTTGCTGCACGCGGCGGTGCTGCTGCCCAAGGCCGCTCGTTACCAGCGCCTTTCCCGACTGCATGCGCCCGACATTTTCCGCGCGCCGCTGCTGGCCGATGAGGCCGGGCAGATCACGCTGTTCCTCGCCATCGCGGCGTTGCTGGCAATGCTTCAGTGGCAGATGCTGCTGCCCAGCCGCCGCGATTATATGGCGCTGGCCTCGCTTCCCATCCGGCCGCGGCAGATTTTCCTGGCGCGGTTCGTGACGTTCCTGGTTTTCGCAACCGGCGTGGTGGCGGCGATGAATGCGCCGCTGAGTCTGATGGCGCCGTCCCGCGGCGCGGCGTCCGCGCTGGCCTGTGTGTTTGCCCTTTTCAGCATGGTTGCGCTGCAGGGCGCGCTGGCAAACCTGCTGCCCGCCAAGCTTCACGCGCGCGTTTCGGCATACGTGCAGGGAGTGCTTGCGGCCGCGTTCTTCCTGGCGGCGCTCGAAAGCTGGCACATCGGCGACTCGCCCGAGCGGGCCGTCGCGCTCTTTCCGCAATTCCCGTGGGCGCCGCCGGTGTGGTTCGCCGGGCTCCAGCAGGCGCTGGCCGGCAATCGGGACCCGTTCTTGCGCGCGATGGCCGGCCGCGCGGCGCTGGCTACGGGTTGCGCCATTGCCCTCGCGGTGCTGGCGTATTTCATCAGTTACCGGCGCTACCGGAAGCTGATGGTGGAATCGGGGAGCGCGGTGGAATCGCCTTCCGTGGGGCAGTGGAGTATCGCCCGCCTGCTCGCGCGGGAGCCGCATCAAGCCGCCGTCTTTCACTTCATGGACACGGCGCTCGCCCGCAGCCGGACGCACCGGCTCCTGCTGCTGGGATACGGCGGTTTGGCGTTGGGAATTCTGCTGAACAGCGTACTGCTGGCGCTGGCGGCCACGAAGTGGGAGATCGATTGGGACAAGCTGCTCCGGTTCATGACATTGTATTGGCCGCTGGCGGCGTCGATGATCTTTATCCCCGGACTGCGTCATGCGCTCTCGATACCGGTGGAACTGGGCGCCAACTGGATCTTCCGCATGACGGAAAGCCAAGGCCGGGCGCAGTGGATGTCCGCCGTGGAGAGGTTTGCGATGGTCTATGCCATCCTGCCGATCTACGTTCTGTTGGCGCCGGCGGCGGTGATGACTCTGGGGTGGAGCGTGGCCGCGCGGATGATGGCGCTCCAGGCGCTGGTATCGCTCACTATCTTCGAGCTGCTCTTTTCTAACTGGCAGCAGCTACCGTTCGCCTGCTCTTATGCGCCCGGGAAGAAGCCGCTGACGAGCGTGATTGGGACTTATCTGGCGGCGGTCTTTTTTCTGGCGCCGGCGCTTTCGATTATCATTGCCGCTCTGAGTCAACTTACTGCGACATTCCTATTCGGACTGACTCTCTTCCCGACGGCGTGGCTGCGTGCGCGCGGTTTGCGGCGGCAGGGTTGGGGCGAAGCCAGGCTGATCTGGGAGGATGTGCCGGAGGCGCTGGCGGATCTTGGGCTGAAAGACTAAGCCGTGGGAAATCGTGGCGCACTGGGCGCCCTCTGGGCACATGCGTGCAGCGTTCACGCTCGTGTGAACGCGCTTCAGATTGAGCCGTCTTTTCGAGAGCCTGTCAACCTATCCCAGCCAGACCGGGGCCGTCGCGAGTGTTGATAGAATAGCCGGTCGGTTTCTCTCGCGGTTGCGCGTTGTGATCCGGCTCATAGCGGTGTGCGGCGATCCGCTACCGCTTGCGAGGTCCGGCGCTCGCCGGGTCAAACTCCCCAGGCGCCAGCGCCACGTCCTTCGTCAAACCGGCAAGCGTCAAACCGCGAGCCCCAGTCGCGCTTTCGGATCGCCGCTTTCAAAGCGTCTCCGAGTCCAGCTTAAGGTGGGCCGCCAAAACTTTCAAACGCCGATTTTCGTCATCCGGCGCTCTCGCTGGATGCGCCTCGCTGAGGTCCATCCCGCCATACTTGCTCTTCCAGGTGTACAGGGTCGGTCCGCTGATCCTGTGTTTCCGTGTCCTCAATGCCAAGCTTTTTCATCTTATAGAGCAGCGCCTTGTAGTCGATCTTCAACAGCACGGCGGCCTGTTTCCGGTTCCACCGGGTGGAGTTTAGAGTTGCAAGAATCGCTTCTGTTTCGGCCTGCCGCTTGGCCCTGGTCACCTGTTCCAGAATGGGCCGGTCGGCGATCTGATGGGCGGGAGCGGTAAACACGTCGGGCATCGCCGCACCCATCATCGACCTGCGCGCAATTTTAACGCGCAACTCGCGTGCAAGCGAGTCGGGCTCTCTCAAGATGAGAAACTTTCGAACGAAGTTTTCCAGCTCGCGTACGTTTCCCGGCCAATGATGGCTCAGCATCGCGTGCCTCAGATCGGCGGTGATCGCCGGATTGGCGACGTTCTGCGGGGCGTGCTTCTTCATCAGGAATTCCGCCAGGGGAATAATGTCCTCGCTGCGTTCCCGAAGCGGCGGCATAACGATATTGATCACGTTCAGGCGGTAGTACAGATCTTCGCGGAAACTCCGTTCCGCGATCGCCTTCTCGAGGTCGCGGTGAGTTGCGGCGATTACGCGGACATCCACCTTGATGGTTTCCTTGCCGCCGATGCGCTGGAATTCATGGTCCTGGAGGACCTGTAGGAGCTTGGCCTGGAGCCGCACGTCCATATCGCCGATTTCATCCAGCAGGATGGTGCCGCCGTCCGCCATTTCGAACATGCCGGCCTTTTTCTGAAATGCCCCCGTGAAGGCGCCCCGCTCGTATCCGAACAGCTCGCTCTCAACCAGCTCTGTGGGAAGCGCCGCGCAATTCAGCTTCAGGAACGACTTATGGGCCCGAGGCGATTGGGCATGCAGCTCGCGCGCAACCACTTCCTTGCCGCTGCCAGTCTCGCCCTGTATCAGGACCGGCGGTTCAAACCAGCCGATTTGCCCGATCAGGGTTTGGATTTCCTTCATCTGAGGATTGCGGCCGAGGAAAACCCTCGTGACGGGCGCGGTATTCCGCGAGGGAGGCAGGAATTCCGTGCCTTTGTTCTCAAGGGCGCGGGAAATGGCCTTCCGCAGATCTTCGTGCGCTACCGGCTTGCACAGAAAATCGGTTCCGCCGTTTTTCATGGCGGTAACAATGTTCATGGTGGAAGAGGCGCCGGAAACCACAATGACGGGAATGTCGCTATTCATGCGGCGGATCTCGCGCAGCGTATCGATACCGTCGCGGCTAGGCATCACGATATCGAGCAGTATGGCGGCGAAGTCTGTCCGGGACGATTGTAAACAGGCAAGCACTTCGTCCCCATCCTGCGCCAACTCTACCGAATAGCCGAGGCATTTCAGAGCCATCTCGAGGTATCCGCGGACTTCCAACTCATCTTCACCTACGAGAATGGTTCGGCTATTCTTAACATCTGGCATTTGACAGTCGCTCCTCTGTTACCGTTTCGTCCAATTGTTCCGCCGTATATAAGGGTTCTTGCCGGAACATTGGAAGAACGAAAGAAAACATAGGTCCGGAATCTGCATTTTCAGCCCACACGGCGCCATCGTGCTGATCCACGATCATGCGTGTGATAGCCAGTCCCAGACCACCTCCGGAGCGATCCCGTCCGCCCCCGTAAGAAGTGTATTCCTCAAAGATGCTTTCCAGATGCTCCTCTGGTATCGCGTTGCCGGAATCTTGAATGTCTATGCGATAGGTATTGGGTTCGGTGGTGGTGCGCCATCGCCGTTCCGCTGCCGGCGGCAAAGAGGATTTGCTCATTCGGCGCTCCCGGAAAAAGGGATAACCGCGAATATCGATCGAACCCGATCTTGGCGTGAACTTGCACGCGTTATCGAGCACATTGATTAAAACCTGCTCCATTTGGCCGGCTTCGAAGTAGAGGGGAAGGTCGCACGGAGCCAGGTCGACCCGGATCGCGATGCCCTTCTCGTCGGCAAAGGGGGTAATCTCGTGCAGCGCCTGTTCCAGGCACTCCCGGATGTCGCCCGGCCTCAGGTCGGGCAGCCTTTTGACTTGCCGGCCCACGCTCAGCTGAAACATGGCGCTGGTCATCCGCGTCAGACGCTTGGCGCTGTGTTGCATGCGCCGCAGGACTTCCTTCTGGTTTTCGCTTAATGGCCCCAGCGGCTCACTCAACAGCAGCCCGCAGTATCCGCTCAAAGCCGTCAGCGGCGCCCGGAAATCGTGAACCGCCCGGGCGAGAAACGTGGTGCGGTCCTGGTCGTATTCCTGGAGCCTCAAGTTCGTTTCAATAAGACACTGCAAAATCTCGTCGCGATCGGCCCGTAACGTCGTCGTCGCGGCTTCGCGATCCCGGTATGCAGCCAGTGCCTGCCCCAAAAATACCTCCAGAGTTGCCCGCCTTACCGGTTTGAGGAAAATTCTAGCCTCGGCGGCTGCGATCCGGTCGCGAAATAAAGGCAGGTCGTTGCGATGCACCAGGAACAGATGTTTCGAAGGATTGCCGTCAATATCCGGCAGGCGCGGCGTATGAGGTTCGAAATCCCAGAGAAAGACGTCCGCTTCCCCTTCGCCGTCATCGGACGTCGAGGCCGAAAAACTGCAATGTTGGTGCGGGAGGTTAGTGACAATCTCCCGGCACATTTTATGCAGTTCGCGATCTTGTGTAACCAGCTTTACATCCATCAAGCAGTTCCTATTAATCGCATTATGAGAAACGGCTTCGGAAACTTTGCCGAGGACTCCGATTCCCCGTCTCGCAAAAGGTTGCGCTGCCAATAACTCATCTTCTAACTTGTTCCCAAGCATACCTTACTTCCACATGAACTCCAAGGGGAAAGAGTACCAATAATTCGGTAGTGTTAGGATATCGTACTGGAGAATTAATGGAACTACTAGGACTTTGACCGACTTATTCATCCCAGAAAGCGTTTTTGGGCACGCGGAGGACGGTTGAAGTGCTTGGTTATGGGGCTGGGCTAAGGTAAACAGCGGAGTCTGACCTTGGTGGCTAACGCAGACCAAGGGGCAAATCGCTCTAGGGGACTTTAGTGGACAGGCGAGACGGAGGCAGCGTCGATCTCTACAGCCACCGATCGCTCAAGCAAGGTTAGGGAAACAACCAAACGCCACGAATTCTTGACCCTGACCAGTATTCCCTCAATGCCCGACAGAGATCCCTGGCAGATACGCACCGTCTGGCCGATCTTGAGGAAAGGCCAAGGTTGGGTTTCCACCTGAGACTGGATCATCGTCCGGATCGTCTCGATCTCCACGTCGCTCACGGGAATAGGTAGTCGCCCCGCTCCGACTAGCCCTACGACGCCATCCGTGGTGACAACCCGGTTCCTCCGTTCCAGAGGGATTCGGCAGAAGACGTAGCCAGGGAAAAGCGGCAAGTCCAAAGTTTTGGTACGATCGGTCCAGGTCCGGCGGGAGCGGTATGTGGGCAGGAAATGCTCCACGCCTTTGTGCTCCAATACGATGCTCACATTGCGCTCGAATTTGGACCGCACGCGCACAGCGTACCATAGCGGCTCTGTTTCGGGAGGCAGGATCAATTGGGTCGGCTGATGGGTGTATTCCAACTGTGTTTGCATGATTGGCGCGGTCGTATTAAGCATGTTTCATTCCATAAGCGACAAGCCGCATGGCGTATGGCCGGATTCGACTTTAAGATACAGCTTACCACATGGTCCTGAAGTAGACATTGTTAAATCGTGGGAATCTACCAAAGCGAAGGACATATTACGTTTTTGTTTCTCCCTAGGGTATTTGCCCGATGAATTGTAAGTCGATTGGGTCAAGTTTTCGGCAGCGAACCGCTCTACCGGCGCAATTGCCAGACTTAGATCCGGCATCCCGCGCAGTCGTTGCTGCCAACTTACGCCCATGGGGCCTACGCTTCGCCAAACGCGCCGGGATCAAGCCCTTGGCGCCGCCGCCTCCATCCGCCGCGGGCCGAAGCACGGCGCCGAGGGCCGTTGACCATTCATTTCGGCGACAGTAGCTTGCCGGCCGCGAAGTCGCGCGTGTTGGCGATCGTATCGAGAGCCTCGAACTCAAGCCCCTTCTGCGCCAGTTGCCGCGGAAATGCGCTGTATTTTCCCGGAGGACGCACCTGGCGCCTCCGCATACGGAACCCGATGTCCATCAATGTCCAATGGTACATTTTCAGGAAACCCGGAGCGCGTGGGCGTGGGTTTGCGTCGCCGGGAGACGGGCGCTGCTAGCGAAGATAGCTAACGAAAGATAGCTAACGAAAATAGGCTAAGGTAAACTTCTCGCAAGCAATTCGTGCGCCATTCCGCCGGCCATCGCGGCGAGGTGATCGGGTGCTCCATTTTAGCCGCCACCACCGGCACGAGCGCTCTAGGCTAAGGCAGGGAATAAGTCGCCACGCGACTAAGGAGACGATAAGGGAGTTGTTCCAACAAAAAGGGTAGATATCTCCAAACTAGGGATTCAAGGATAACACGGTCGGCGTCAAGTTCCAAGCTTAGTAGTACCATAACCGTACTTCCCCTTCGATCTTTACAGTGCTTGCAGGACGTGGTTGGAAAAAGGTTAGGACTTCGTTCAGGTTACTGGCGGCGGCATTTCCGGCAAACGGAGGGCATGTTCCGATGGCATGGAAAGTGCAACAGTCGGCGTTACTGAATGCCGAATGAGCCAGAGCGTCGGAAGCGGTTGCGGTCCCTTGTACACTGGCAAGTGTGCTTTTTCGGAGTGGATGTCGGCCGCACGGTCGAAACCACAACGGAGAACCTGAGCTGCAATGGATTCCACTGTTTCTCTCCAGTGCCACTGATCGCCGGCAATCTCGTAACTTGCAGACTGCGTTTGCCTTCACGCCAGCTTTCCAACAGTGGCCGAGGATCGTCTTTGGAGTGCAAGGTCCGTGTCGTACGCGTCGAACCGGCCGGCGAACGGCGATTATCTTTTGGCGTAGCCTGCGAAATTGAAGACTACCGGTTCATTAAATCCAACTGCCTGCTTTACCTTTAGTTCCAGGCTGCATAGTTTAGGGTTTTAGCCGCCTTTTGCGCGAACTCCGGCCTCGCTCCGATTCTCCGCCACCGAGTGACGGACGAACGGAAAGAAGCCGCGGAATAGCTTAGCCGCCATTTTACATTTGCAGCGGTACGGGCAGTACGCGAAACCTGGAGGACGGGCCATTTCCGCCATCGTGGCGCACGCACTCCTGCGTGCAGCGTTCACACTCATGTGAACGCGCTTCGATTCGAGCCACGACCGTCTTTTCCCGGCCCCTCGAAAAGCTATCCCAGCCAGACCTGGCATTCTGCCACGGCCCCCCGCGCGCGGAACGCCGGTATGATTCTTGCCGGCCAACGTGGGGCATCCATGATAAGGACGCTTTCGTCTGTCAACCCGGTGTTACAGTACAGCCCCGATATGCGCCGTAAGCATCCTTCGCACGGCGGCGAAGATCCGCTCGACAGCCGGGCGGCGATATGCCCACCGTTCGTCGGGCTCGGGCGGATTGATCACCATGGTGGCATTGGCCTCGAAGAGCAGCAGATCTCCGGCGTCGCTCAACCCGAAATCGATCCCCGCATAGTCCAGGCCCAGCGTGGCTTGAATCTGCGCCAGCGCCTCCATGGCGCGAGGGCCAAGCACACCCGGCATATCCTCCAGAAACTCCGCGTCTTCGGCGCGATGGTCCGCGCGTTCCGCCATTTCGGCGGTGAAATAGTGGATTTTCCAGTGGCTCGAAATCGCCACGTGCAGCGGATAGAGCTGTCCATCGATCATCATCGCGCGATACTTGCGCACCTTTCCATCGGCGCCGCGGGCGTTGAGGAACTCGATGACGGTCAATTCCCTCCCGGGAAGCTCCGCCACCGCGCCAGTCAGCGCTTCCAGGCTTTCTACCCGTAGAAAATGGCGTCCCGTGTGAAAGCCGGGCGTCCGCACCAGCAACGGGAATCGGAAGCCGTGGCGCGCCACCGTGGCTGCGGCCTCCGCGGGCGAAAGCAGTTCCCGAGGCAGGGTGACGGTTACCGGCATCACTACTCCCGGCAGGCGCCCAAGCCGTGCATGGTCGGCGCGCCCCGTCGCCAGTACCGCCGTAGGCAGATTGATCACCGGCGCCGTGGTACGAGCCACCACAGCCTGCGCGGCAGCCAGCGCGGGCGCGGCCAGATCGGCATCGCCGATGGCATTGAACACCACTTGATGCGGCGGCAGCGGGAATTTCGGATCGTAAAACTCGGGCACAATCACGAACGTCCGGAACACGCGGTCGTCCAGCAAATGGCGCGTGGGTATGTTGCCGCCAACCGCCGAAACCAGCAGCAGCAACGTCACCGGGGGCCCTTCGCCGCGATACGGCAATGCCACCACCGGACGATCCTCAAAAGCTTTGCGCCTGTGCCATAGAGCGCCTTCTTCGTCGCCCAGTTCGGCCAGCACATACGCCAGGCCTTGGTGCGCCTCCGTATGGCCCGGGTCGAAACGGAGCGCGGTTTCATAGTGCTCCCGCGCGGCCTGAAACTCGCTGCTTTCGTAGAGCACATTGCCCAGGTTCACATGGCTCATGGGATCGTCGGGATGGCGCGCCACCGCCTCCGCGTAAGCCGTGCGCGCCGCCGTTCGATATCCCGTCGCATGCAGCAGCGTTCCCAAATTGTTCAACGCGAGCCGGTGCGTGGGCTCGCGCCCCAGTAGATCCAGATACGCATTTCGCGCCTCCAAAGTCCGGCCCATCTCGGCGAGTAAACCGGCGCGCTCAAATCGCAGACTCACTGCATCCGGACTCACTGCACCCGGATTGGACAAGATGCGGCCGTCGAGATCGCGCAGTGCGGATTCCCGCGCGCGTTGCGGAGCCCAATCCGCCCCCGGCTGCTGCTGCGCGCGGCTCAGGGCGGCGCCGGCTTCCACGGCGCGGGCTTCCATCGCTTGACCCAGGGCGACGCTCTTTTCCACCAATAGGTCGATCTCCCTCCTGCCGGTCCGGTGATTTACGATAGCCACGCGAATTGCCAGGCGCCCGTCGATGATGGTGGTGGAAGGCGCCACAACTCCGGACTCCTGCAACTCGATGACGATTCTGGGATTGATGCGCTGGGCATGTTCCGCGCGATACCGGAAGCAAACCACATTGAGCTCCACCGGCGCCAGCAGCTCCAGTTCCGGCGTTTCGGCGATCCGGCTTTCCAGATAGCGGGCCAGCGCGCAGGTGCGTGAAATGACCCGTCCCAGCGCCTCGGCGCCGTAAACTTTGAGCGTGAACCAGACCTTCAGGGCGCGAAAGCCGCGCGAAAGATCCGGCCCGTAATCGCAGGGCCAGGGCGCGCCCGCGGCCAGGCCGCGCAGCTCCTTTCTCAAATAGGGAGCCGAGGCGGCGAAGGCCTTGCGATGCAGCACGCCGTCGCGCACCAGAATGAATCCGGCATCGTAGGGCGCCTGGCCCCACTTATGAAAATCGAAAGCCAGCGAATCCGCGCACTCGATGCCCTTGAGCCGGGGCGCCAGATCGGGAGCCAGAATTGCCAGCGCACCACAGGCCCCGTCGACGTGGAACCAGAGCCGCTCGCGGCGGCAGATGGCGGCCAAGGCGTCCAGGTTGTCAATCGCGCCGGTATCGACGGCCCCGGCCGTTCCCACCACCAGGAACGGCGTAAGCCCCGCGCGGCGATCCGCATCGATAGCTTCCTCGAGGGCGGCCGGATCCATCCGATAGCGCCGGTCGACCGGAATCAACCGGAGCGCATCGCTGCCGATGCCGGCGATGTCCATGGCTTTCCCAATGCAGCTATGGGCCGAAAGCGAGGTGTAGGCTGCGAGCCTTTTCGAGTTCCCCGCAACCCCCGCGCACCGCACTTCGAAGCCCAGCTCGGTATCGCGGGCAATCAGGACGCCGATGAGGTTAGCCATCGAGGTTCCCGTGACAAACAGGCCGGTGGCGCTCTCCGGAAACCCGAAGAGCCGCTGCATCCACCGGACAATCTGGCGCTCCACCTCGATCGGGATGTGATCGCGTCCTCCCAGATTGGCGTTCAGCCCCGCCGCGAGCATCTCCGCCAACATGCCCACCGGGGTGCCGCCGCCATGCACCCAGCCCATGAAACCGGGGTGTACATTGCCGGTGGTGAAGGGCAGGATATCGCGCATGAATTCCGCATGTACGGCGGCCAAATCGGACGGGCTGTTGGGAAGATCGCCGGAAAGATTGCTATGAAACCGGGACCGCACCTCATCCGGAATAGGCTGCCAGACCGGACGTTCGCGGATGTCTTCGACATAATCGATCATGTCGTCCAGCATCCGGTGCGCCTGGGCGCGAAAGCCCAACCAATCGGAAGGGTCGAACGTTTGGCCCGGTTCAACCGGCGGATCCGCGTTCGTATCTTGGTTATTCATAGGTAGGGTCAATTCAATTATGCGCGCCTGAGCCCGTGGCGCACGCACTCATGCGTGCAGCGTTCACACTCATGTGAACGCGCTTCGGTCTTCGCGCGAGCTGGCTACCCGCCCCCCCGTGCAGACTAACAAGTTGCGGTGAGCTTCCGTAGAGCGCCAGGAACATTTCCCAAACGCCGCAGGCATCATCCACCGGATTCAAGCCTTCGTTCGACAATGCCGATCCACCCAGCCTGTTCGGCCGTGAGCCGGCGCTCCCGCTCCAGGCTGCGCAGGATGGCCAGCGCTCTGTTGAGTGCCTCGCGGGACCCAACGCGGACCAGCGACACCACAAGGTCTGCCTGGTAATCCGCCCGATCCGGCTCCTGGCGCACCAGCCGCTCGGCAATCTCCAGCCTCTTCTGATAGAACTGGCGCGACTGCTCGCCATCGCCCAAGCGGCCCATCAGATCGCCCATCTTGTTGTAGGAGACCGATAGGTCCCGCAGGTAGTCCGCCCGCTCCGGCTCCTGGCGCACCAGCCGCTCGGCAAT
>PLDF01000125.1 GCA_003135055.1 Bryobacterales bacterium
TGCTGTTTTGGACACGAGTGATGCAATATCCATGTTTCGTAACGGCAAGTTGCGAGAGCCTCGCCTCTACTCCGAATGTCCGAGCCTTTGTTTGATCGCAAAGCTCTCTTCTTTGATCCTATTTCACGCCCGTCTCCAGCGAGTATCTTCGCCAGCACGGACTAAGCAGCGAACAATTGTGGAGACGGAGGCGCCTAGTGCTCGCGCGGTGGGTCGGCAGGTTACTCTTGCTTCGACGAACTGGAGATTTTCGGAATTGTCGGAATGGAAAGCTACGGCGACTATCGCAACCCAGAAATGCAGCGTAAAAGGGAGCCCTTGTCTCGGCGTCATCCAACTATATTTCGATACTTCAGCGAACTTCTGCCTCGGCGTGCTAAGCGAGCAGCACGGGCAGCAGCACACCCAGGCCGAGCACGAACAACCAAAGTGCCGGGGCAGCGGTTCCGACCGGACGTCGCAGGGACTCTTCACGGGCTGCGATTCTTGGGTCCAGCAGCAACCACTCGTCATGGCGCCGCTCGAGCAACCAGAAGGACGCCGCAGCCATTGCTCCGTACATAAGCTGTCCAACCAGCGCGGGAAATTGGGCCCGTGCGTCCGCGGGCGCCCATAGCGAGTGACCCTGGGCGACAGGGAACAGCGTGAGTGGCCCGATGAACCAACCGGTCAGCCCGTATACCAGGCCCCATCCGATGCCGGAAGCGAGGTTAGGCGCTTCCCGCTGAAACAGCAGGCCATAACTCGCGCCCATTAAGACGCTAATGACGAGATGGATAAAGAAGCCAAGCGTAGCCGATGTCCCACCGGCTATCGCGGCGATCTCTTTCCAGGAGCCCGTGACGATCAGCACGAGCGCGTATAGGGCACCCCCGGCAACGCCTGACACCGCGCCCCATTGCATCAATCGGATAAATCGTACACCGGGACCCTCCGGCTGCCGGCGGATCGGATCGGACTCGGTGAAGAATTTCACCCAGAGGCGGTCAACCACCGCATACAGCAATCCGACAATGACGCCATAGACAATGTGTCCGATCAGCGAGCCGAACAGGCTGCTTGCATGACTGCTGGACCAGTCCACGGGCTGCCGCGACCACAACGGCAGGATAGTGAGCGGTCCCCGAAGCCACCAAAACATTCCGTAGGCGACGCCGCAAGTCATGCTCGACCCGTAGCCGCGCGCTTCGCGTTGGAATAAGAGGGCGAAGCTAATGCCGATAATCACAGCGAAGAGAAAATGGAGCGATTCACCAACCATCCTGGAATTCGAACCAACTAAACCCGCGATCAGCGGATAAAAATTGACCTGCTCCATCCATTTGCCAAAAGCCCATCCGCCCATGATGCCCGCCAGCGTTCCGCCCGCGATCGCTCGTCCCACGCTGAATGGAGTAAGCTCATTCTGCGGTCTCCGGGATTGCAGGGTTCCTAACACCAAGCCGAGCGGAGCGCCGAAGCAGAGCATATAACCCACCAGATCCGGGAAGTTATCGCGGTTAGTTCTCAACTGATCAAGCGATGTGACTCCGGCGTCCACAAGCTGGAGTATTACCGTGACCACCGCCAGCCACAATAGCAGCGCATAACTGAGACTCCACAGCAGCCCGGCGCCTGCGCCGGAGGCTCGCTTCGAAAACAGAAGGGCGAACAACACGCCATAGAGCACGCCGAGGACGGGCCCGGTGACCACGGTTGCATGCGCCGCCGGCATGAGCGCCAGGCCGCCCAGTAGCCCGGTTGCCGCGCAGACCAGCACAGTAAGCATACGGTTTGGGTTTAGGAGCGATGCGGACGCGGGCGGAGCGGGCATGGAAGTGGGGGACATCTCGATGCTACTTCCGATCTGTCGTTTGGGACAGATCGATGGTTTGGACGATATCCCGAGGGAAGAACAGCTCGATCAACCAATCGCTCAGTACCCTGATCTTACACTCCAGGCCGGGCAATTTTCCTAAATAAATGCCGCGCCACAGCAGCCATGCCAGAAGTCCGCGGAAGCGTACGGACTTCCCACGCGCGAAGGGGACCGTCAGTTCCGCACAAGCCGTGTGATGCCCCACCACGCACAGTGCGCCCAGCGAATCGAAGTGAAATGGCTCGGCCGCGCGGTTCCGGAGAACAGCGCGAATATTCCGGGCTAACACGCTGGCCTCACGCAACGCGAACTGCGCAGTGGGAGGACATGGATTCCCCGTCTTGCCATCCTTAAGTGCGGCGCAATCGCCTAAAGCCCAAAGTCCGGGGTGGCCGGGAAGAGCCATGGTGCTGTCGACCACCACGGCGCCCCGGCGATCGGTCTCTATCGGCAGTGTCCGCAGCAACTGATTTGGCGCGGTCCCGGCGGTCCAGACCAGTGTTCGCGCCCGAATTTCACCATCGCTCAGGATCACGCTGCCGGGCCGACAATCGCTCAGCCGGCAGTTAAGCCGGAACGTGACGCCCCGCATCGCCATGCTCTCTTGCGCATACCTTGCCAGCGATTCGCTAAGCTCCGGCAAGATGCGGTCTCGCGCGTGAACCAAGACGATCTGCAAGTCTTTAGAGCTGATATTCGGGTAGTCCGCCAAAATTCCCCGCGAAAAGTCGTTCAGAGCGCCAGCCAATTCGACACCCGCGAATCCACCACCCGCGATGACGAACGTGAGTTTCTCTCGGCGAAGTTCGGGATCTGTTTCCCGATCCGCTTGCTCGAACATGTCGATCACGCGATTGCGAATGCGAATGGCGTCTAGCAGCGACTTGAAGTCGAACGCAAGTTCCTGAACGTTCTTCAATCCAAGGTAATTCGAAACAGCGCCCAACGCGAAAACCACTTGGTCGTAAACTAACTCGCGGACACCGCCACCCTCCACGGTTACTTGAATCCGGCGGCCTTCGAGGTCCACCTTGCTCACGCGTCCGCGAATCACTTGCGTGCGGCGCAAGCTCGTCCGCAATGGTGTGCTGATATGGCTCGGCTCCAGGCTGCTGCCGGCTACCTCGGCGAGCATTGGCGTGAACAATAGAGCGTTCGTCTCGCTCACCAAGGTAAAAGCGACGGATCGGTCTGGTCCGAACAACTCTTCCAGGTTTTGCGCGGTCGTCATGCCGGCGAATCCACCGCCTAGAATCACGATGTGTTTTGGCTCGGGCTCAGGCGCTTTCGGCGGCTCCGGTTCCGGCCCGAGTCTGGCGAGTGCGATATCGTTCAGCGCCTGTGTCACCAGTCCGAGCGCGCCTCCATAAAGGACCCATCCGATTAACTCGGGAAACAGAGCGCGCATCTCTCCATTGGTCCACTCCGGCATCTCGCCTCCGAACAGCGGGAAGAGGATGACGCCGAAGAAGACCCAGGCCGGAACGCCAAGCGCCGCCGCTGTCATGGCGCTGTCGGCATATGCGTG
>PLDF01000223.1 GCA_003135055.1 Bryobacterales bacterium
GCGTGTTTTGGACAGCAGTGATATTGCATTGCCAGCACCGCGGAAAGCTACGCCTCTTCAGAATCTGTGGGAAGGAGGAGCGATTCTCGAACATCATCATCGCTGCCAAAGCGCGCCCCAGCCTCGTTCAATCGAGGCAACAGTGTTCGTGCTGGCCAACGCCCAGGAATGACTTTACGTCGAACCTCACGGACGATCAATCAGGTTCACCCCTCGAACGTCTGTAAGTCTGCGCGACCCGCGCCAATTCACCTCGCAACACTGACCGCGCGCGGCTCAGGCGGGACATCACCGTTCCTAGGGGAACGTCGAGTACTGCGCTTACTTCTTTGTAGGAGAACTCTTCCACATCCACCAATAGTAGAACTGCGCGAAAGTGGACCGGCAGTCGATCCAGCGCAGCCAGGATTTCAGCGTCCGTAAGACTGTCGGGCACAGGCTCGGGTGCAACCAATTCCGAGGAAGCTTCGTTCGCACAGGTAAGCCACTTCAGTCGTTTTCTCCGCTCGTGGCGGACCACGTTAAGCAGGATTCTAAACAGCCACGCCCGGCAGTTAGTCCCTCGTTGGTACCGATCAAACGTCTTCCAAGCCACAAGGTAGGCTTCTTGCACTGCATCGTGTGCCTCGCCATGATCCAGCAGAAGCCGGGCTGCCGTTCGAAAGAGATCATTCAGATGCGGCATCGCCTCAGCTTCAAATTCCGCAAGCGCTTGCCCAGTTCGGATCCCGAGTACAGGTATCATTTGATACATGACCCGCAACTCCGTCCCTGCCATGTATTCGCCCTCCCAATGGAAACATTCGTTTTGTCACTGGGTAAAGTTATGGTCAGAAAGTAGTGGGTCCGGAAATCAAGCTACATCGCCAATCCGCCGCAGAACCTCAGCTTGGAGGAAGCCGCATTGGCCGAGCGCCTGGAATGCGTCATCAACGGCCAGGAACTATCGGCGGTCGGGCTGGACGACACCATCCTCATTCTCGGAGCCGCCCTATCGGCTGCCTGCACGCCGATCTTGCCAAGGTGCGCGGCGCCGCCAGGATGATTATGGTACACGTGCAAGAGCATCGGCTGGAAATGGCTAAGGCGTTCGCGGTTGAGGCCGTAATCGACGGCGCGCGCGAGGACGTGCTGGCGCGTGTGCTTGCAGGAGACCGGAACGAGGGAGCTTCGGTGGTGATTGCAGCGGCCGCTTCGGCGAAGGCCCAGGAGCAAGCTATCACGCTGGCCACCATACGTGGGCGCGTCAGTTTCTTCGGCGGGCTGCCCATGACCGCCCCGTGCGCATTCGTCAATTCCAATCTGATCCATTACAGGGAGTTGTCCATCTCGGGCGCGTACGGCTCGATGCCGCGGCTGCGAAATATTCCAGAAAGTGCTCCGCCGCCTTTTCGCCGGCATCGGCAATCATGCCGGGGACGGAAATAGCTCCGAACCGGGCGGGCGGGAGCGGGGAGGGGAGTTGACCGACACCTGCGCGAAGCGGAGAATCGCGGGCGACATCGGCCACTTCCGCGTAGGGATCTTCCAGGTTGTCGCCGTCCGGTGGCGAAACGTTCGCTCCCGGTAGAAGGCATCACCTGCGTTGGCGTTAGCCCAGAGGAACAAGAGTCGCGGTTGCCTCGTGACACGGAAGAATCATCAGGACTCAGAAAGCACCATGCGAACACCGGCCTCATCATGGATTACAAACGGCCGTAACAAATTCGTGCATGGCAACGAAACATCGTTTGGTGGCCGCTACACCGCTGGCTTATGCCACCAACCACCAGAACCCGGTTGGGCGTGGGGCATGATCCTAACTGCTGACGCGAAAAAAACCGCCTATTTGCTGCACTTTCCGATGCCGAGTTGGCACGTTGGCTGCCATTTCTCGAACCCGTGGACCTGCCGCCCGGAAAAGTTCTCCACGAATCCTCTAGCAACCTGACCCACTTGTACTTCCCGACGACTTCGATCATTTCGTTGCTTTGCATTCTGAAAGATGGAGACTCGAATGAGATTGCCGTGGTCGGGAACGAGGGCGTTGTAGGCATTTCACTGCTCATGGGAGGACTTTCGACGCCAAGCCGCGCGGAAGTGCAAAGCGCCGGCCAAGGTTTTCGAGTGAAGGCCGACCTGTTAATGCACGAGTTCAATCAGTCCTCTTCGGTGCGGCACTTTCTGCTGCGGTATATCCAGGCCCTCATCACCCAGATGGCCCAGATGGCGGCGTGCTATCGCCATCACTCGCTCGATCAGCAGCTATGCCGGTGGTTACTGTTAAGACTGGATCGCCTCAATTCTAATCAGCTCGTCGCAACGCAGGAGCTGATTGCCAATCTGCTCGGCGTGCGCCGCGAAGGCGTTACCGAAGCAGCCCTACGATTGCAACGGGCTGGTTTGATCCGCTACCGACGCGGCCGAATCACAGTTCTTGATCGCAACGCACTCGAACGACGCGTTTGCGAATGCTATGCGGTCGTTAAAGAGGAATACGACCGGCTGCTTCCTGCAAAATGTGAGGCTCCTCATTGCAGAGCAGAGGCCTAAACTGTGCCCAGTAAGCGATGGTTCTGGCGTCAGAACGATTCGGCCTCGACTGTGAGCAGGGGAGGAACATACCTGAGTCTAACTTTCTCTAACTAAGAGCCGCCTGACTGTGTGCGGCAGCGAACAGACCCGCGATTTACACCAGAGTAGTGTTGCTCAAGGGGCAATCGTGCTTCTGGAAACGTTTGAGAGCGAGGCACGATCCAATTGGCAACTTAGGCGTGCAGTAAAGCCCGGATCCAAGTGCATTATCAAGAACGAACTGAAAGGGTACAACATGAATAATGAAAGAGGGCGAGCCGCACTGTCGGTCTATCAACCTGCCCAGTCGGCTTACCAACAAGGTGACACGGCTAGGTTGAAGCCGGCTAATCTGCGGACGTTTCTAGGGAAAGCGTCCGCCGCACTAGCCGTTTTCCTGTTGGGTGGCGGAATCGCCGCCGCTCAGGGCAACAGCCCCGTGCAATTGCGCCAGTTCATCGGCCAGCAGGTCGGCGGAATTGATAAATTGCAGGTTCCGGCGACGAATGCCGCTATTCCGGTGCCCCCGCCCCCGGCTGGGAACGTGGCCTATCGCTACGAGACCACCGAGGCGAAGCGCTACCTCGGAAAGCTGCTGTTCCATGACCCGATCCGCACCGCGCGAGTCGACATCAACCAAGGCCAGCCTAAGGACTTGCCGGTGGGGACCAGCTTCGGCGGAACGTTTGACGCCTCCGATCCCACTATCCGGGGCATCCTCCCCAAAGCGGGGAATTATTCCGCCACCGTTATCCAGAATATCGTCACTGACACGAAACAGACTGGATCATGCGGCAGTTGCCACATCGGCGAGGCGGCGGGAAAGGCTGGTCAGCAGATCAACTTCAACGTAGGCGGCGAGGGTCGCGGCTACTTTGACGCGCAAGGCAACTTCTTTCCGCGCCGCCGGCCCCAGGAGGACCTCGCCGTGCTGCGCACCACTCCCCTCTACCCGGGCGACGTGCTGGTCGATGCGCTCCCGACCCTGACCGACATTTGGAACGACAACACCGGCCAGTACGGCTACCCCGCCGGCCTGGTGGTCACCACGCCGGCCTACTACTACCACCTTTCGCCTGCGGACCAAGCCAGTGCGACGAACCAGACCCTGACAGCGACGGGCCGGCTTGACCAGCTCGACAGCGTGGCTCGCCTGTCCATGGGCATGGTCGGTTTCGCCTTCAGCAACCGCCTCCTCTTTGGCGGCTTCGCAGGGGAGCCGCAGTCCACGCCGGGTTCGCTCAACCCGTTCAACGACCCGGCCGGGGAGAACCTCACGCTGCTGCTCCTTGACGCCCACCGCATGCTTAACCTTCAGTCGGCAGCGCTCCTGAAGATCCCGGCTTTCGTGCAGCTGTTCCGGGATGCCTTCCCGCAGGAGGCCGCCCAGGCGGACGCCGCAAATGACCTTACGATCCTCGTGAACGACCAGACCGTGTTTCGGGCGACGGCGACCTTCCTCCGCACTGTGGTCACCCGTAACACGCCATTCGACCACTTCCTGGCCGGGGATAACAATGCCTTAACGCCCTCTCAGGTGCGCGGAGCTCAGCTCTTCTTCACCCCCGCGACCGGCGGAGCCGGCGGAGCGGGTTGTTTCACCTGTCACAGCGGTCCGATGCTGAATAAGCAGTATAACGATCCGGACGTCGCCGGGATCGGCACATTCGTCGAGGAGAATTTCTTCAACGTCGGAATCGGCGACCATCCGATCCAAGCACTCAACGCGCTGGCGAGAGGCCATATCGACCCCACCAAGCGGGGCGCGGATGGCTTCCCCTACCACGCCGAGGACAACGGGCGGCAGGAAATCACCCATAACCAAGCTGATGCCTTCGAGTTCCGCGCCTTGACCATGCGTCAACTCCGGGACGGGCGGAACTTCTTCCACAACGCCTCCTTCACTAACGTCCGCGATGTAGTGGAGTACTTCAACGCCGGTGTTCCTCAGGACCCCACAGCCGGCGCCGCGGCCACGCTGACGCCCCGCTTCACGAACCCTCGTGGGCCGGGATACCCGAACGGTCTGCCTCTTTCCGAACAGCAAGTCGACGATCTCACCGACTTCCTGGAAAATGCTCTATACGACCCTGCGTTGGTGACCTACGATCCCAATTCCTCCACCGATACGTTCCAGCCGAACGTACACGACCTCACCTACTCGAAGTACCGCCCGGACCTCGCCGCGTTGGGAGCGAAGGACGGTTTCGTGCCCAGCGGCCTGGCGACCGATTCAAATGACCCCTTGACGCGCCGCGACGAGGGCCTAGAATTCCTGGACGTAACCTTCGGAACTAGAATTGAACGGGTCAGCTCCAGCAGCCAGGGCTCCTTCCAGACGGATAACTATACCATCACGAACAGCAGCACGTCGGTGGTGGATACTAACCTCCTCATCGTAGTGAAAGGGCTCGCCGCAGGAATCCAGTTGCAGAATGCCAGCGGGACCACGAGCACCGGCAATCCGTATATTCGCGTTTTCTTGACGAATGGGGTACTCCAACCTGGCCAGAACATCGCCCAGGCGTTGATCTTCAAGCGTCCGGGCGGCAACAACGCGCCGGCGGTAAGTTACTCTATCGATCTCCTCTCGGGGCAGGGTAACCCATAAGTCGCGTTACACGCTCAGAAAGTCTCTGCAGCACAAGGGCGGGCCAAGCCTAGGCCCGCCTTAAACCAACCCGCTTCGAGGGCGCTTCAATTTCGGTGAGTCGCTAGCCGAACGTCTGGCCCACTCCTGGCGGGGATCACATTGGCCGAACATAACCTTAATTCCCCGTGAGAGTATTACGAAACGCGAAAAATAGATCGAGCATGACCTTTCCGCTACTTGCGCTTACGCTAGCTGCGCAAGTAGCGCCTCACGTTTACGCCCAGGCGGCTGACGAACACGCCGTCTTTGCAATGACGAATTCGGTCGAAGGCCAAAAATAATTGCCTATTCTCCTGTCGCCGACGGTTCGTTAATCGAAAGCAAGCATTTGCCACAGGCGGACGCGGCAGTGGCGGGACGACGGATCCGCTCGGTTCACAAGGTTCACTGACCCTCAGTCAGGACCACTCTCTGCTGTTCGCAGTGAACGCGGGTACCGGCGACATCTCCGTTTTCCGCGTCAAGGGCGCAAACTTGGCGCTTGTCCAGGTTGTCCCCTCCGGCGGCAGCGCACCCGTAGCGATCGCCCAGCAGGGAAATCTGGTATACGTAATCAATTTTGCCGGTAACAGTAATGTCGTCGGCTTTAATTTGGATGAAGACGGCCGTCTGGTCGGGATTCCGAACTCCATTCGTTACTTGAGCGCCACCAACACTGGTTCCTCGTCCTTAGCGACCTAAAGACGCCGACCTGCGCCATCCGCGACATTGCGAGCACCGCCGCCAAGCTTCTGCTCGATCCATCCTGGAAGGGGCAGAGCAGCATCCCAGTGCTCGGACCCCGGACTTGTCGTTTAACGACATGGGCAGATCATATCCGAGGTGCTGGACAGATCAGTACGCTGACCAGCAAATTCCATTCGATGCCTTCAAAGCCAGACTCATCGGATTAGGCACGTCCGAGCCAATGGCCAAAGGGATGGTCGACATGATGGCGGCCAAGAACGAGGGCCTTGACAATATGGAGCCGCGCACGCCACAGTCCACTACTCCTACGAGCTTCCGCCTCTGGTGCGTGGAGGTGCTGAAGCCCGCGTTGTCCCGCATCGACTGAGCCGAGAAGGTCACTCACTACTAGAAGATGCCGCGGGGAGGCTGCAAGACGGCCTCGACCAACGCAGACATGCCGACACCATCAGCGGAGTGTCCTGGCAGAAAGCTTTCGCCGAAATCTCGCAAGAATCGGGTTACGGCCCGAATGAAGCGAGACGCAGGGCCGAAGACGCCATCATGCGGATTGAAGGCTCGCTGGTGTTAAGCCGGGTTCTTAATGATTCCAAGCCGTTTCACCGGGCGCTGGATGAACTGGGCAGTACTTTGCTCCAACTGGTGGTCGAGCTATCCGGATTGACAATCACTTCGCCCAAGACGCGGTCCACGGCCAGCAGGTCGCCCGCGTGAATATGCGCCGGGGCCCCGGAGGCGCCTCCCCAAGGCCTTGAATCTTCATGCCTGCGCGGCTCGAAGATCATCTGGCGAAGTATGATGTCGAGATCGCGGCCGCAGCGAAGGTGTAATTGGGGTGACCTCAAGATTCGGATTTTTACGTACGCCAAGGTTCAAAGTGGGTTGATTCTGTAGACTTTGCTCGCCGGCAGGAACTCCGGCGACAATCGCCCGTTTATGCTGCGAGCGGCGGCCTAACCGCGCGCCTTCGGGCTCGAGCGCGTTTGCTTTGCGCGCCGGCCAGACGAAAGGTGGCGAGCGTCAGTTACCATCGCTTTCAGTTCGCGAAAGGCAAGATCAAGACGCTCGCCGAGACTAAAAGCGGGATCCTCGAGCCAGGAGACCGTGGCGTAAACGAACGCAGCCATGCCGGTGCGTGCTGCGAGAACAGCTTGCTGTTCCGCGACACCTCGCGCCTTCAATGCTGCTGTCAGTGTATCGGCCAGCGCGGCCATTTTCGCCAACTCACGTTCTTGAAGCGCGGGAGTGTTGGTGATGACTTCGTGCCGGGGCGCGGAAAATGGCCGATTGTCTTCAATCACGGGATGGACCGACCGAAACGCTCGATACAGTGTGTCGATTGGACCGAGATCGTCGGGCGCGTTAGCTATAGAAGCAGCCAAGGCTTCTCGTAGCCTACTTGCGGGTGCTTAGTCGTGTGATGGCGGAACGAGCGGATCTGAATGGGTGTGTTGCTCCAAAATGGTGCCGGGCAGTCGTGGCAGCAGGAGGGCAACCGGCTATATCGTGCCCTCAAACAGAAAGCTGCGCAGAGTGCTATGCGGCGTCCACAAGGCGTTCTGCGCCTGGGTGAAATGCCTGCAACTTGTGACGATCTTTTCTGCGTCGCCGATGCGGATGAAGTTTTCGTGAATCTCAGTTCGCACCCGGAGTGCTTCTTCGGAAACTCCCGAGGTGGACAGAAGGATCGCGCCCCGGCGTCCTTCGCGAAGCGAGGTCTCCAGAGTTTTTTCGACGACTTGACGCCCTACCTTCCGGCCCAACCAGTGCTCAATCTCGATGTTGTACCAGTGGACGTCGTCCACTTGAATTTCACAAGCTAGAATGTCCCTGCCGCCGTCTTTGCTGCTTGGAGTCAAGTGAACGTGAAATCCCAAGCCCTGGAGAATGCGATGAAAGATCCGCTACATTTCGAGCCAGTGGATTTCGTGAAGCGCGATCTGCTCCTCCGCTATTCCTTCGATCAGTTTGTCGAGAAGATCAATAACCAGAACGACGGCCCGTTGCTGCTGACGGTTTATGTACGATTCGAAGACCTTCGTCGCGTATTCCTGGAGCGTGTCGAAGTCCAAGAACGAGATGTAGCCTTTATACGAAGCGAGCAGCCTGTTGAGCGCCGGAGGCAAGGATAGTCTCGCAAGATCAGGAGCCGCTCACGGAATTCGCCATTCTTACCCCGATCAGCCCATTCCAAGGCGAATTTCGGGACCGTAGATTCTTTTTTTTCGGATTGGGACTGGTAGGCGAAATCGACGCACACTTCCGGTTTTCGAAGGTCGAGATCGATGAGGAGAAATGGGAACTGCTTTTCATGTACCGTTTGGAAGTTTCGCACCTCCATGCCTTCACGGAAGAAGATCCGCTGAAGAACCGGAAACAGGTGGGATTCGACCGTTCCGTTAAGCTGCGACGGGTATTGTTGCAAGTACGCGATGTAGCGCCGGATCTGATCAAGCTCGAACGCCGGTCTCATATTCCGCTCCGCATTGCCGACCTACGCCCGCGGCAAACCGACGATGAGGGCCCGGCAGCGTTCGTACAGGTAAGGGGAATCGCTTTGATCGTCGTCAAGAATTTGATGGCACAACGTCCAGCGCATCTGAAGCCCCCAATGCGCGCGATGTGCCGGCATTGCGAGAAACACACCGGGAAACCCTTCAATAGCTGAGAGAAGTGGGCATTAAAGCACTGCGACCACCGCGAAAAGCGCGGCCCGGTCAATGACAAGACTACTGAGAAAAGTTCGATAATCGCCTACGAAGGGGAGCCACCTTTTGGCGTCAATAACTTAAAGCAAATTGCTCTGCGCGGTGTACAACTTTTGTACCGAGGCGTCTTGCTGTTCGCCTCGTGAGGCCACGGAAGTGGCTGACGCCGTTAGTTAGTAGCAATTCGTAAGCCATGGATTTGATGGAATTCATGCTTGTGCCGCTATGCAAAAGAAAGAGGGCCGATACGACCAGAATCTGAGTTAATGGCAACTAGCATTGTTCGCGCTCGGAATAGCGAGGAACGTAATTGTGGCCGGTGGGAACGTGAGACGGCCGGAACCCGTGGTGATGCCAGTCAACCCAGGCATCGCCTCGTCCTCGCCCAGCTTCAGTTCGCTCCCGTTCAGTTGCATACTCGGCGCATCCGGACTCGGGGCCGTCAAAGTATAGCGCTCTGCCGCCATGGCAAGGTCAAGCGATTGGGACGCAGATGGGTCTGTGTTGATCGCCAGCAGCGCTACCCCTCCAGGGTGTCCGCGCAGGCAGTGCGCGTATAGATGCAGGCTCGCTGCTGGCGAAGGACCGGGATCGAGGACCGTCGTGCCCATGAATTTGCGCCACAACAGAGCCGCCCAATAGTTCGGCCGCGGCATCAGCGTATTGTCATCGAGCAAGCCGTAGTCGCTGGACGCGAGCGTGTTGTGCATATGCACCTGGATGCCCCGTCCCGACAGCCGCCCGAGCTGATCGAGATAGCGAAAGCTATCGAGAAACGTCGAGGCCCATGGATTTCCCCCGCAAGCTGCGTCGGCCGTTTCGGTGAGCCAGAGCGGTTTACCCGGCTCGAAGGTATCGCGGAGGCCCGCATAAAATGCCTCGATCCGGTCTGCGCGGGAGAGGAAATCCTCGGAAAGAGCCGCCTCGGCGGTTGTCTGCGATGCGGGTCCCATGGAGGCGCAACGCTTCGACGTCGCTCCGTAAGAGTGATATGAGAAGCCATCGAACCGGGGTCCGGTGGCCTTGAGAATGTCTTCACTCTTGATAATGCCCCCCGCGAGCCCGATGGGAGCGAGTGGAATTCCTTCTCCCACACCGCCGGGGCCAAGGATTAGCATGTCGGGTGCAGCCTTCTTCATGAATGGAAGGAAGACGGAAAAATCGCGCCCGAACGCCGCCGCATCGTAGCCTTTCGGGGCGCCACCCATCTCCGCATAGGTAGGTTCGTTCATGTATTCGGCGGCGGCGACGCTGCCGCCAATGGATTTGGTGTAATCGAGGAGCTGGCGCGCCTGGTCCGGAGTCCAGACGCCGGCGGGATTTCGGGTTCCAGGGCTTGTGGCGAAAGATGTGACGAGTTTCGCATCCACGGCGTGAGCAAAATCGACGACTCCCTTCCATTGCCGGCGGGTTAAAACTCCGCCGAAACCCTTTGGAGGCGTCTTCGGTGCGGGCTGATCGGAATTGTGGAAGTAGGCGGTGTTTGCCCACGTTCCGCTGACTCTTACATAGGCGGGCCCAGGGCCGCTGCGAGCTTGCGCAAGCGCGGGTTGGTGAGATCAATCGGCGGGCGCTGCTGGTACAGATTCGGGTCCATACCCGCCGGAGCGCCAGCCGCATCCTTATTGGACTGTGCGACGGAGGATTGCGCCTTGAGAAGAGCATCGATATCCCGGTAGGGCTTCCAAAATCTCCCACCGATGACTTCGACCATTTCGATGTTGTAGGACTGGAACCGCTCATCGACCGTGCCGATTTTCCGCATGCTTGCGGCATCGATACGTCCCGGTGATCCGGGTCCGGGAGCCTTCGAACATGCCGTAATTCCGAGCGCGACGAAGGCCACGCTTGCACAACATCCAAGGAATGTGTTTTTGTTCATAGCTTTCGTGTCCGACTCAGACGTAACTCATGCGGCATGCGATCCGTCGCAAAAAGGCTTATTGGCGGACCGGCCGCATCGGCACAGAGTCATCCGGTTTCGAACCTCATAGGCTTCGCCATCAGCGGAAACAACCGGAATACCTCCCCGCACCCAGATCGGCCCGCTGATCTTTTTCGCCGTGTCCTCGATCAAGCCGATGGAGGGTTCGAATTTCGGTTCGATGGCCTCACCTGTTGCCCGATCCCACACGATCAATCGCCCGGAGGGACAATGCCCGGCCTCGTGCTCGACGAGTTTTCGAGTTTCGGGGGTATCGGCTTGTTGGACAAGGTTCCACACCTGGCCTTTCGGATCACAGAACCTTGCAAAAGCGCACAAATTCTCAACATCGGTGAGGAGCATTGCCGGCCCCTCGATGGTCTGCGCCCGTTCGCTGTAGGGCACGCGGCTGGCTGTTTCGGCGCCGTCGAACGAGACCTTCTTGTGATTGCCGTCGCAAAATGGTTTGTTTCCCGACTGACCGCAGCGGCAGAGAGCACATTGCTGCGACGTTGGATAAGTTTTCCCCTCCCGGTAGTCCAGCGATTCGCCTTCGTCATTCGTTACGATCCATTGTTCACCGAGCGGCACACCGCCGCTGACGAGATAAGGGCCATCCTTTGTCACTTCGATCTTCGCGCCGGGGTGTTCTTTCTTTTTCATGGTCAGTTCCTTGTTCGGTGGTCAGTATCCAACTGTGAAGCGCTGACGAAGATGAAGCGTGCGCTCCAGTTCGTCGATCATGGCGACCGCAAAATCCTGCACCGAAATCCTGCTGTGGCCGGCGGAGTCGACCAAGAGGTGGTCTCCCCCTAATCTGAACTTTCCGGTGCGTTCACCGGGCTTCATCTCGGCGGACGGCGCAAGAAATGTCCATTCAAGATCCGGTTCTTTTCGCAATTGATCCAGAGCATCGATGGTCGCCAATGAGCCGGGCCTCACCCAATCGGGCAGGGCGGGATCGTCCACCACACGCACTCCCGGCTTGACCTCCAGGCCGCCGGCCCCGCCCACCCAGAGGACTCGCTTGATGCCCGCCTTCTTTGCGGCCGCGATGATAGACTTTGTCCCATGGACCTGGTCGTCATACAGATTCGGGTCTTTCCATCCGGGATTGAAAGCACTGATCAGCGCGTCGTTGCCCTCGATTAACCCCGCAAGAGAGGCGGTGTCGTAAACGTCGCCTGCTTTTTGGATGAGTCCGTCACGTTTTTCCAGCTTCTCCGGATCGCGCACGATTGCAGTGACCGTGTGGCCCCGGTCGAGGGCTTCCTTAAGCAGTGCCGAGCCAACGAAGCCGGTCGCTCCTAACAGAGCTACTTTCATCTCGTTTCCCCTGAACCTACATTGACTGACAACATGGAGATCGCTCCGCCATCGACGCCTTCGACTGGGAAAGTGATGTTTTCACCCGGTTGCCGGGTAGCGATCACATAGAGCAGCGGCAGGTAGTGATCCGGTGTCGGAATAGAAAGCATCGCCGCCTTGCCGAGCTTTTCATAGGTGACGAGCGGCTCGAAATCACCGTCGAGCATCATCTGTCTTGCCTCCATCTCGAACTTGATCGCCCAATCATAGGGCTCTGGCATGTGCCGGCCCCAGGCGTAGGTGTGCAGATTGTGGACCAGGTTTCCGCTGCCGACGATCAGGATGCCCTCGTCCCGCAGCGGCGCAAGTTTTTTGCCGAGCTCGAAGTGAAACGAGGCGGGCTGGGATTCGTTTATGCTCAGTTGCACGACCGGAATATCTGCCTTCGGATAGGCATGTACGAGCACCGACCAAGTCCCGTGATCGAGCCCCCAGGTGTTGTCGAGAGTGACCGGCAGGGGCGCGAGCAGTTGCTGGACGCGGCGGACAAGCTGAGGGTCACCCGGCGCGGGATACTGCACCCGAAACAATTCGGGCGGAAAGCCGCCGAAATCGTGAATTGTCCTCGGTGAGGCGCCGATGGTGACGCCGGTTCCCGGCACATACCAGTGAGCGGAGATCGCGAGGATGGCTTTGGGCTTGCGCGTTTGCGCCCCGATGCGACGCCAGGCTTCGGTGTAGCCGTTGGTCAGTACGGCGTTCATGGGATTGCCATGTCCAAAAAAGATTGCGGGCATCAGTTCCGGCATGTCGGTCCATCTCCACCATTTCCACAGCCTTGCTTGAGTCTCACATCACACCGATTTGTTTCAACATTCCCATGAGATCGTAGAATAGGTTTTCTTCCACGATCTCTCCGTTCTCATTCCAGTGCGCCACGGTGCAGAAGTCCACTTTAAAGCTCTTGTTCATGGGGGCAATCACCGTGCCGTCGGCCATCGTCATCGGCCCCGTCATGGTTCCGGTAAACTCGGCGATCGTGCATGTCCAATCGCCCTGCGCGATTATCGTTTTGTATGGATTGTTGACGAGATGCTGGTCGGGAAACATTTTGAAAAAGGCAAGAGCCTCCTGCTCATGAGCTTCTATTCCATGCGTCGGAGGCTGGTTGGGCCATCGCACGACGCAATCTTTCGCGTGGCGTTTGTGGAACGTTGTGAGCTCCTTCGCGTTCCAGGAATCGTCCAGCGTCTTCATCAATTGCAAGTTCTGCTCTGGGGTCATAACCTCACCTTTCGTTTGATCTGCGTTTATTCCGTCTTGGCGTTATAGGCGTCAACGGTGCGCGCAGAATAGACCATGGCCGCGCCTGCGTTGACCATAATGGCGACGCCCAGCGCATCAACCATCTCTTCCTTCTTTGCACCGGCTTTGACGGCCGCATCCGTATGAGCATTGATGCATCCATCGCAGCGTAACGTCACGGCGACAGCAAGCGCGATCAGTTCGCGCGTCTTGCCGTCTATATGCGCCGACTTCGCATTGGCCTGGTGGAAGCCGGCGTAGGCCTTGACGATGTCAGGATTCGCGGCGGAAATATCCTTGACGGCGGCATTTACCTGATCGGGATAGACCTTCCAATCCAACATCATTTCGTTGACTCCATAAACGTCTGGGGCGTTTCTTCTTCGAATGTTGCCAACCGTAAGCCGGAAAGCGAGGCCGCGGTCAGATGTTGGGCTCGGCGCGCTTCCAGATGAGGTACGAGTTTGTCTCTTTTCCGCCGGATTTGATAGGAGCCGCCGTACTCAGGTGGAGCATGTCGCCCTCGATCTTCACAACGCGCGGCTGTGTCTGCCCCAGCCAGTTCGGGAACAGCGACACGAACATCGAGTGTGTGAGGTGCTGCTTCTCTTCGTCCATGTGGAAAGGGCCGGAATAGGCGATGTAGCCCAGCGCCTCCTCCTTAATCTCCTCGTCGGCGCCGCGAAACCAGTCACCCGATGCAAACTTGGGACGGCCGGGGTGCATGAGCTGCGCCGACATGTAGCCGTCGGGCGTATACATGATGATGCCCTGCGGCTCCTCTCCCATTGGGTAAATGGGTGCGGACCCGTCAACTGGTTTTTCGACGCAGCACATCAGCTTCCAGGCGCCGATCAGTCGCTCGCGTAATCCCTGTGCCATGATTGATCCTCTCAGATTCCTTTATCGTTTGGTGCATCACTATGCGGATGTCTGCGCGTCGTTATCGATCGGCAGGACCTGGCCGGAGATTGATTTTTCCGCTTCCGACGTCAGGACGGGATCAGCGCGGCAATATCCTTGGGATCGACGAAACGTTTGAGCGACTGTATGCTCATCGCGGCTTCCCTCTCTTCTTCCAGCGTTTTGTGTTCTGCGCTGACGCGGCCCTGCAGAACGCGTTCGATGCGGTCGCCGCCCACGGCTCCCGGCACGATGGCGTTGACGCGAATATTGTATTGGCCCAGTTCACGCGACAGCGTTTTGGCGAAGCCGATCAGCCCCATCTTTGCCGTTCAATATGCGCTGCGGTTCGGATAGCCGAAACGTCCGCCGAGCGACGACATCACGACAATGCTTCCGGCAGCAGAGTTTTTCAGATGAGGAATGCTAAGCCGCGTGACATGAAACGTCCCGATGACATCAACGGTCATCACCGCCTCCATTGGTCGGGGTCCGCGACCTCGACGGACCCCGTCTGTCCTGAGATGCCGGCGTTGTTCACCCGCACATCGGGCCCCCCCAGCGCCTCGACGGAAGCGGCGACAATGCGTTCGATGTCTTGCCGCTTCGACACGTCGCAGACGACGGTCTTCAGGCCGGGAATATCCTTCGCCGCCGTATCGAGCGCTTCCGCGTCAATGTCGCAGACGCAGACCGTGGCGCCGTTCGCGGCGAAGGTTCTCGCGATTTCTTTTCCGATGGACGCGCCGGCAGTGACTAAAACGCGCTGTGCCATAGTTGTCTCCTATCTAAGTTGAAGCTCCGCCGTGGCGACTGATCTAGGGCCTGTTAACACTAACTAACAAAGGCGTCGGATCGCACTGATCATCGAAGCACTTCGCTTTGGTTAACACGCACTAGCGCGGCGCCTTTTTTCCGACACGCGGGTGCTCCCCAACGGGAACCGAACGCCGGGAGAGACGGTCAAAGCTTTGGAACCGGAGCCCTTCGCGGTGAAGCCTTTAGCAACGGACAACTTCAACACCCTCCCTTCCACTTCCATCGTCGTGACCTTGTCGCCGTAAGTCGTTACACCGCCCGCAACAATCAAGCTGCGGATTTCCCCGCCTTCTTTGACGCTGAGCCCGTTCCCGGAAGATCCATCAGCACGCCCTTCACCAACGTTTTCCCCAAGCTTCCATGAGTGACGATTGAACCCTTTGACCTCGATCGTGCCGACGGGCTTGCTGATCTGAACACCGATCGAGCCGTCGCCGTAAGTGGTGATGGAATGGAAGATCGCTTTCTCGACGGTGCCGTCGTACTGGTTGAAGCCGCGGGCGCCCAAGCCGAACGTCTCAATCTTATCCTTGGCCTCGAAATAATCGGCCGTGCCGAAGTTGACGAAGCCGATCCCGCTCGGGCCATAGGACGTCAGGGGCCTTTCGGCCACCCAACGATCCACCCGTCCCCACGTGTCCAGCACCATGTCGTTTACGCCGTAAGTGGTGATAGCGCCTTCATGCACGATGCTCCTCACGTGCGCTCCATAAACGATGAAGACCGCCGCTGTGATCATGTTGGCGGTGCCGAAGGAGATCATGCCGTTGGAGTGAATCTCGCCGGTACTGATGAGGTCCACCTTCACCCTGCCGCCCTTATCGCCGTAGCCGCTGACGTACAGTCCCGAGCCCAGCACGGGCGCATTTTTACGGCCGATCGTGATGTTCGTGAGGCGGGCGTCAATCACGCTCTCCGGATCGCCGTTGTAATTGTAGACTGTAAAGGCGCCTTGATAAACGTTCACCCCGTACTTTTGCGGCTGTTCGCCGCAAGCCCGGGAATCGCAGGAGACGATGTCGATTTTGTCGGCGACCAGCTTGGCGCGATTGGTTCCCAGGCGGGTCATGATTTGAATCTGTCCGGTCACGATGAGGTCTCTGAGGGTCAACGTCCCCAGGTCCTCACGGTCGCTAAGGGTGTAGAGGGCGCGATTGGCGGAGGCGGCCTGAATGGTCAGGTTCACCAATTCATTGTCGGCGGTCAGGCCGATGCCATCGCCATGGCTGAAGCTCAGGATGGCTTTCGTCGAATCGATCCCGGCAAGACGGAAGCCCGTAGGCAAGATGATCGGGAACGGGAACAGGATCGATGCGCGAATTTCCAGGGTCGCCGGTGTCGGGTTCCGAAGGGCGGCCATGAACTCCGTCAACGTCGAGATTCCGAACTTCGCATTCGATTTCATTTCATTCTCCTGAGATACGATCCAGCCTGTGGGCTTCAGTTTCCGCCATAAGGCCTTGAGCCTATGTCCAAGGCGTTCTTCAAGGCCGCAGGGACCGAACGATATACTCGGGCGTAACGAAGAGAACGGCGTCGGCTGCTTTGATCCGCTCGCGAAATTTTGCCCATGCCACCGGTGGATTCTCATCGCAATCCGGGTTGTAAATCGGCAAATGTCCGATCTCGACGATGCTGAGCTTCAGCGAAGGGAGGGCAAGCTGCACGAGCGCGTCCGCGACATGACGATTGATTGAACCTTTTCTGAGGCTGCCTACAATCACGGCTACGTCGCATATCTTATTCATTTGGTGCCTTCTCTGATCCGCTTGAACCCTTGTTGAGCGTATGCAAGCAGTACCTTATTGCAAGTATGACCCTCCGGTATTGAAGCGGTTCTGGCAGCTTAGAAGAGATTGATTATATCAGTGAAACGCTGGGGCACGCTGTAGATGCAAACCCAAGGCTCTTTTGGGTTGGATAATCTGAGAATTGTTATCAACCCTTTGCGCCGGGCTGCTCGTCTTCCCCGCCGCTGTTCCAATTGATCTTCGTCTCGCTAAGGCGACCGAGAACGGGATCAGCGTCCGTCCCTCCAAAGTAATCCCCTGCCCATTCAAACGCCTCAAGTCGGGCACGCATCGTGGTAAGCAGCACGGCGTGGACTCCAAGCCACGCCGCGAAGGCTATCGTACCCGTGAGCTCGTGACGGTGCTCGCCGACTTCCGCACCCGCCGCGTGGGTCGGTTTGGCTGTTTCCGGACCGGTCCAGCAAGACTCCGGACGCAAGGCGGCCTAATTTTCGGCTTTGCGGCATATCACATCGCGACTGACCGGCGCAACGTGCCTTTACGAATTGATTCGCGTTTCTTTCCGCGTAGCCGGACAAGAGGTAGGCTTTGGTTCCGACGTAAAATTCTTCGTACTTAAGTAAGGGAGCGAATTACGGCACTGAGCGGCGATAATCCGCAAAACTGTTAAGCGCCGTGTTGAGCAAACACCGGCCGGAAACGGGCTACTCCGCGGGGGTTGTTCGACGGGCAGTTCGACGGCAGGATCGGCCGATGTTCGTAAACGGTGACCAGCTTCGTCCGGCGCACGCCCATTTCCCGCGCGTGGATTCAGACGGCCCGGAAGCGAAATCACCCGCGCCCGCAGATTGATCATGGGCGCGTTCTTGACCGCGTGAAATCCCCTATCGCCGGGCGGGCGGTTGGCTGGAGAGGAGCGCGAGGACTTCGAGAATCTCCGCGCGTTTGGATGGGTCGAGACGGAGATACCGCCGGTCGCCCTGCCCGGGGACGAAGCGTGTGGCGCCGTTCGATTCCACCAGCACGCTGCCGGGTTCGGAGCGGCCGAAGTAGCCATGCTCCGGCCGTACGGCTTCCAGAGCGGCGGTGAGATCCCATGTTGGCCGGTCATAGGGCATCTTGGCATAGGCGCGGTACGATTCCGCGATGGGGTGCGGGTGCGCGTAAGCGAAATCGCGCTCGATGCTGGCCGCGGGGTAGAGCAGGTCGCGCCCGATTTCGAACCCGCTGAACACGATGGGGGTTGGCCAGCGCTCGAAGACGGCTTTGGCGGAGGCGACGTCGATACGGACGTTGTATTCCGGTTCGCCTCCGGCGAAGTTGCCCGCCATGGCGACCACCAGCGCTACCTTTTCTGTGGCAAGCGCGGCGCCGCCGGGGGATTCCAGCAGCGCGGCGAGATTGGCGCTAAAGCCGGTCTGCACGATCACCACCTTTTCGCGCGCGTTCGACAGCAGGCGGCGCAGCAGCGCGGGCGCGGGCTCGGCGGTACCGGCGGGCGTGGCGCTGTCGGCGGCCGCGGCGCTCAGAGCGGCTGTCATGTAGCCATCGCCGGCGCCGCCTTTGAGCGCTTTGATCGCGGCGCCTACGGGCAAAACGCCGCGGCCGTAGAAGCGATTGAGCATCCGGACGTACGGAACAGCCGCCGGATGCGCATTGGTGAGCGTGACGCCGATCAGCTCGCACTCGCCGCGATCGCTCAACGCGTGCAGCATGGCAAGCGCCAGGGCGTCGTCGATATCGTTGCCCATGTCGGTGTCGAAGATCACCGGACGGGCGGCGAAGCAGACGTTCGCAATCAGGCAGGCTACGATCGGAATCCTCCGCATTTCATCCTCGCGTTCTCACCGGCTGGCCTTCGGCGCTGAAGGGCCACGCCGCCGTACTGTAGGATACCGCGCGAATCGCAGAAGCCCAGCGGTCCATCAAGCGTACGTATTGTAATTTATCACGTACGTCTGTCACAATATAAAACCATGGAGAGCGCAATGACCATCACTGCATCGAAACTCAGAGCGAACATCTACCGGGTTCTCGACGAAGCCGCCGAGACAGGCGTTCCGGTGGAAGTAGTCCGCAAGGGAATTGTTCTGCGCATCGTCCCCGGGACGCGGCCGTCGAAGCTCTCGCGGCTGAAGAAGAGGACCGCTTTTGTGGGAGACCCCGACGACATCTTCAAGATCGACTGGCGGAACGAATGGACCGCGCTAAAGTAGTCCATCTGGATACGCACGTCATCATCTGGCTCTACGAAGGCCGGGTGGAGCGGTTGGGAAAGGCCGCGCGCCGCGCTATCGAATCGAGCAGCCCGGTGGCGTCTCCGGCGGCCGTTCTGGAACTCGAATTTCTGCACGAAATCGCGCGGTTGAAGCCATCCGCGACGAAAGTGATGACGTCCCTGGCCGCCGAGATCGGCCTTCAGATTTGCGACATGACTTTCCGGACGGTGGTCGATCGCGCTTTGCACGAAAACTGTTTGATCAAACATGGGTTCCGCGACCCTTTCGACCGCCTGATCGTAGCCAACGCAAAAGCCGCCTCGGCCCAGCTGGCAACGAAAGACGAGCGCATCCTGGATAACTACGCGCGGGCTATCTGGTAGCCCCTTTTTCCCTCCCCTGACTGGCTACAATTGAAATTCCTATGCAATTTCAAGAAGTGGTGGAGGCCGAGGGCCACCTGATCGACTCCCACATCATGGAAAATATCTTCGATAAGGTGGTGGAATACAGCGGCCGTTTCGAAGTGGAAGAATTTCGCATCGGGCGCACCAATAGCGAGGCTTCCTACCTGCGGCTTAAAGTGGAAGCGCCCGAGGACGCCTCACTGCAGCGGCTGTTGCAGGCGCTGCACGAGCTGGGTTGCTCGGCCGTGGATGCGGGCGACGCGGTGCTGCGCGAGGTGGAGCGCGACCGGTGCGCGCCAGAAGATTTCTACTCCACCACCAATCACCGTACCTACATGCGCCAGGATCACAAGTGGCTGGAAGCGGAGAACCAGCGCATGGACGCCATGATCGTGGTCGCGCGGGGGCGCGCCTTCTGCAGGCGGCTGCGCGATCTGCGGCAGGGCGACCGGATTGTCACCGGGTTGCGCGGCATCCGCGTGGCGCCGGAATCGAAAGAGCGCGACCGGCTGGCATTCGCCTTCATGTCGAACGGCATCTCGTCGGAGCGGCAGGTGGAAACCGCCGTGCGGCAGACGGCGGCACTGGTGCGGCAGACCCTCGATCAGGGCCAAAAGGTGATCGTGGTCGCCGGTCCGGTAGTGGTGCACACCGGCGGCGTGGCGGGTCTTTCGTCGCTGATCCGCGGCGGGTGCGTGCAGGCCGTGCTGGCGGGGAATGCGCTCGGCGTACACGATATCGAAGCGGCGCTGTTCGGCACCTCGCTCGGCGTGCGCCTGGCCGATGGACGGCAGGAAGAGCACGGGCATCGCAACCACATGCGCGCCATCAACGCGGTGTATCATGCCGGTTCGGTGAAGCAGGCGGTGGAATCGGGGCGGTTGGGGTCGGGCGTTTTGTACGAGTGCGTGAAGGCCGGCATTCCCTTCGTGCTCGCGGGCAGTTTGCGCGACGACGGGCCGCTGCCCGATACCATTACCGATATGAACGCGGCGCAGGACGCCTACGCGGAACAGTTGAAGGGCGCGGGGTTGGTGTTGTGTCTGGGGTCGATGCTGCATTCCATCGCCACCGGCAACATGCTGCCCAGTTGGGTGAAGATTGTGTGCGTGGACATTAATCCGGCGGTGGCCACCAAGGTGAGCGACCGCGGCACGGGACAGGCGGTGGGCGTGGTGACGGACGTGGGGTTGTTTCTCGATCTGCTGTCGAAGGCGCTGGTCTCAAGCACGCCAGGAAGCAGGCCATGAAGCACGCCAAGAAGCAGCGCGCCTATACGGATGAACACGCGGCGGCGGGCGTCCACGCGAAGTTGCCGGAGATCGAAACCTGGCCCAATCAGTACGCCGGTTATGGGATCGAAATCGTCATGCCGGAGTTCACGTCGGTTTGCCCCAAGACGGGGCTGCCCGATTTCGGCAAGATCGTGCTTCGCTACGTGCCGGATAAGCTGTGCCTGGAGCTGAAGTCGTACAAAATGTACCTGCTGGAGTACCGCAATGTGGGAATTTTTCAGGAGAACGTGGTGAACCGGGTGCTCGAAGACGTGGTGAAGGCAGCTAAGCCGGTGCGCGCGGAAGTGATCGGGGATTGGGCTCCGCGCGGCGGATTGAGCACGCTGGTTACCGCCGTCTGGTCCCGTGCTGAGTCCCGTGCTGAGTTTCGTGCTGGGTCACCTGCCGTGTCCCATGCGGCCCGTGCCCGGAGGGCGCCTCGTGGAAAGCGCTGAGCTGATCGCGATGCTGCAGGCGGTGCGCGACCGCGTGCGCGCGCGCAATCCGCAAACGGCCGCGGGAGCGGCGGATGTCCCGCTGCCCGATCTGCTGCCGTTGGTGCATGCGCGCGATGCGGCTCTGGGCAAAGTGGCGGCCATCGGCGCGGTGAATCCGCGGCGCGGCGGACCGGTGAACGCGCTGGTGCAGGGATGGAAGAAGCTGGTGGCGCGCGCGCTCGACTGGCATGTCCGCGAGCAGGTGGAGTTCAACCGCAAGATGGTGGCCTGCGTGGACGCTGCCATGGAAGCGCTCACCGAAAACAACCGCGCGATGGTGGAGTTAGGCAACCGCATGGCGGCCCTTCAGCCGATGGCGGAAGAGATGAAGGACATCCGCGATCATTGGACGGAATGGCGCGGCGAGTGGGAGCGGAAGCTGGAGCGGAACGAGATCCAGGCCTTGCGCAACGTGGCCGATTTGCAGGGCGCGTTTCAGCATCGCGTAGACCGGGTCGATTCCACGTGGCGGGAGTCGCTGCTGGCGCAGCACAAGGCGTTTCACGCGGAGCTGCGGACCAGCGCGGACGAAATTCAAAGGCGCTTGTGGGCGGATATGGAGCGCTTCCGCGCCGAGTACGAGCGCATCATCCACGCGGAGCTGCGAACGATACGGCAGCGCGCGCAGATGTGGCGCGGGGCCATGCCCGGCGATTCCCCGCTCCCCTCCGCGCCGGGTGCAACGCAGGTAGTCCCAACGCAGCCAACGCCAGCGCTCGCGTTCGACTACGGCAAGTTTGCGGAGAGGTTTCGCGGGCCGGAGGCGTACGTCAAAAGCGGCCAGACGATCTATCTGCCGGATTTCAGCGGGCGCCGGAGCGTTCTCGATATCGGCTGCGGCCGCGGCGAATTTCTGGAAGCGATGCGCGATGCGGGCGTGCCGGCGCGCGGCATCGATCTCAGCGAGGAATCGGTGGCGATGTGCCGGGCCAAGGGTTTGAATGCCGAAGTTGCCGATCTGTTCGCGTATCTGAACGATCTGCCGGAAGCGTCGCTCGACGGCATCTTCTGCTCGCAGGTGGTAGAGCATCTGGCGCCGGAGCGGCTGCCGGAAATGATCAAGCTGTGCGCCGCGCGTCTCTCTCGCGGCGGCGTAATCGCCATCGAGACGCCGAATCCCGAATGCCTGGCGATCTTCGCCACGCATTTCTACCTCGACCCGACGCACATGCGGCCCGTTCCGGCGGCGCTGCTGGCCTTCTATCTGGAGGAATTCGGCGTGGGCCTGATCGAGACGCGCAAACTGGCGCCTGCGGTGGAATCCATGCCGTCGCTGGCGGAATTGCCGGCGGCGTTCCGGGAGAGCTTTTTCGGTGCGCTCGATTACGCGATCTTAGGTAAGAAGCTGTAGGCCTCCTGGCCTGTCCAGGTCGAGGCAGGTCGGAACTTCGGTCTAGGTCGAGGCAGCGCGCTTTCGTCCGCAGGCAAACCACTCCCTAACGGTCGTAACTCCGTTAAGTACAAGCGATTTCGCGGTGGCGCGGGATCTCGCGGGCACGCAATCGTTAACACCGTTTCCTTGAATTGAATGGGCCATATAGGTAGTTTCTTCTTGACGCTGTTGTTAGCCCGCATATCTCACCACGTTTCGCAGCGAAGCGCGTGGGAAGGCTGCGGATACAAGGCGCACGCCGCTCAGTAAGCGGACGCGCACCTGGACACTAAGCCGAGCCTGGCGAACGAGCGTATTCCAACAGACACAACCTTGTCCGGCCCCAGCGGAAAAGCTGGTCGGATATGCGGGCTAACCCTACGTTCTGGTTCTTGTAAGGGGGAGGGGTTATGAAACGGAGCCAACGGCTCACTCGCTTTGGCGTATCTTATCGGTTCCTGGCCTTCGCAGTCTGCCTGGGATCCGTCCTCAGTCCGGGTGCAACAGATCAATCCACCAGTTCCCAAACTCCTATGGACGCGTTTAATATCCAAGGCAATTACGGCTGCAGGGTTTCGACTATAAGGCCCTCTACAACTTGTCGATGTATTACACCGAGCCTTTCTTCAAGGTCCAGCACGGCGTTCCGGGACGCCTTCCGGGCGGCTGGACCATCTCTCCGTTGTTCCAGGCGTCTAGCGGCAGACCCTCGAAGGTGACCTACACCGAAGGCAACTGCACGGGCTGCGAAGGGTTTAGTGAAGTCACTACGCCTGGAACCAGCGGAACGGGGGGGATCGGCGGAAGGGGCTGTCGGCCTCTTGCCCTACACCGGCAGCCCGTCCACTAAATACAACATTTACCCCACCGGTACCCTGGGCAACAATCTGGTGGAAGGCGGAGCGGCCGTCGGTACCAAGACAGCGGGCTACTATGGCCTCACCGCATTCAGCAAGCCAGCTGCGATTTGGGACGAATTCCGCCCCCTGCGTGCTGGGATACGATACAAGCTGCTGCGGCAGCGGCCTGCGTGGTCTGCCCACCTGGAGCCTTGACGCGAACGTCATCAAGGACATCGGCGTCTATAGAGAACGGATAGGAGCGCAATTCTACTGGCTGGTAACCAACGTGCCCAATCACTTCCAGTCCGGTGGTCCCAGCCTTAGCCTCTCCAGCCCGACGACGTTCGGCCGGGAAGGCGGCGGCGGCTCGCCGCGGTCTATGGAATTTGGAATCAGAGTCCACTGGTAAAACGACCAGAAGTCCGGGGAATCCCCATGGCGTCGCCGTTGGGATTCCTGTGTCTCAAATATTGTAACTAAAGGCTTTAGTGCCCGATCGGGGCCAGCTTTTGCGTAAACCGTTTGTCCCATCAGTAATTTCTTCTTGACTCCGGTATCAACCCCGCCATACAATCCATTCAATCATCAGCGTGTTCGGTTCTTGTAGAGAGTGTTAGTTAGTCGTTTTCTACGTAAAAGGGGGAGAGGTTATGACGCTGAGCCAACGGCTCACTCGCTTTGCGGTTTCCTATCGGTTCCTGGCGTTCGCGGTTTGCCTCGGGATCGTCCTCAGTCTGAGCGCAACATCCGCTTGGGCGCAGACTAGCCAGGTTGGTACTGTGTCCGGGCAGGTAACCGACGAATCTCACGCGGTGGTTCCGGGAGTGGCAGTCAAACTCACAGAAACCACGACAAACAACGCTTTCAATACAAGCACCAACACCGATGGCCGATACGTCTTCAGTTCGGTCGCGCCCGGAAACTATAACCTCAGCTTCGTCAAGCAGGGTTTCAGCACCTACGAAGTGAACGGGCAGACGGTTGCACTCAGCGTGGTAACCACCATCAATGCCGTTCTCAGGGTCGGCTCGACGGCGACTACGGTGGAAGTCACTGCTAGCTCGGGCGCCCAATTGCAGACTATGAATGCCACGGTCGGCGGCTCCCTCAACGGGACGTCGCTGCTGCTGCTGCCCAATTTGGGCCGCGACGTCACCTCCATGGCGGTGCTCCAGCCGGCCACTACGCCGACCGGTTTCTCGGCGGGCAGCTACCAGGACGCGAATACGTACACTCTGGATGGCGCCAACGTTACCGATGACATGGGCGGAAACACCATTGGCTACCAGACCAACTATTCCGGTCTCGGCGGAAGCCAGGGCGGCGGAATTCCCTCGGGAGTGGTTCCGACGCCCATCGAGAGCATCGAAGAGATCAAGGTCAACGTCGCCAACCAGTCCTCCGATTTCAACAATTCGTCGGGCGCGCAGATCCAGATGGTGTCCAAGCGCGGCACGAACGCGATCCACGGTTCCGCGTATTGGTTCTATTTCGATACCAAAGTCGGCGCGGCTAATACGTGGGGCGCCAACCACACGCCCGAAACCCTCAACGGCGTCAGCTACCAGTATTCGCCGATCATCTCCAACCATCGCGACCGCTTTGGCGGCGCTCTGGGAGGCCCCATCCTCCCCAAGAATTTCCTGGGCGGGAAGTGGTATGGCTTCTTCAACTATGAAGCGCTGCGGTTCCCCAACGCCGGCTCTTATTCGAAAACTTTGCCCTCGGCACTGCTAGCCGCCGGCATATTTCAAGTGCCGAACACGCAAGGCGTGTATACAGCCTACAATATCAATCCCGCTCCGGTTACCGTGAATGGCGTCACCTACCCATCGGCAGTTTGCCCCGCAGGCGCTTGCGACCCGCGTGGCATTGGCATCAGCCCGGTCGTCTCCACCATCTGGAACAAGGAACTGCCGGCGGCCAATAATCCGCTCGGCGGCGACAACTACAACACGCAGGGATTGCTTAGCACCATCCGTTTGCCGCAGACTTCCAATAACTACGTTACGCGCATCGATCACGATTTCAACGACAAGTGGCATTTTTATGCCAGCTACCGCGACTACAAGCTGGTCAACTTGACAAGCAATCAGGTGGATGTCGGCGGCATTCTCGGCGGTACGTTTGGCACCCCGACTCCCACCGCCCCGCGGCCACAGCAGCCCTCGGTCTGGACCGCGGGCCTCACTACTTCGATTAGCTCGACCACCACCAACACTTTCGTATTCAGCTACCTCCGGCAGTTCTGGCAGTGGGGCAGCGACAACGGCCCGGCGCAGCCCATTCCCGGGTTAGGCGGCGCCGTGGAGCTCGGCGGCGATAGTTCGGGCGCGCTGATTCCCTACAACGTGAATACCCAAAGCGTCCGGCAGCGGTTCTGGGACGGTCAGGATAAATCCATCAAAGACGACCTGACCATGCTGAAGGGCAACCACCTGGTTGGTTTCGGCGGCACCTATACGCGCAATTTCGATTACCATTCGCGTACCGACAACGGGTCGGGAGTCAACGACCAGATCAGTTATCTCTCCACCAGCTCGGGATTTAACTGGACTTCCCCGACCGCGGCGTACATCCCGACTTCGGTTCCGTCTTCCAGTTACTCCACTTGGGAAACCTACTATGCCGAGATTACCGGCATGTTGAGCTCAACCCAGGTGATGTATACGCGCGGGTTGCCGAACCTGTCCGCGTTGCCGATTGGAACTCCGGCTACGGACAAGGATATCATCCCCAGTTACAACGTCTACTTCTACGACACTTGGCACGTGAAGCCGTCCTTTACCCTGACGTACGGGCTGGGATGGGCCCTCGAAATGCCGCCATATGAGACAAGTGGCAAGCAGGTGGAGCTGGTGGATGCCAATAACCAGCCGATTAGCGCCACGTCCTTCCTCGCTCAGCGCGAGGCGGCGGCGCTGCAGGGAGGGTCGTACACCCCGCAGATCGGTTATACCCTCATCAGAAACGTGGGCGACGCGCCAAAGTACCCCTATAATCCTTACTACGGCGAATTCAGCCCGCGCGTTAACTTTGCGTGGAATCCAAAATATAGCGACGGCATTCTGGGCAAACTGTTCGGCAACGGCAACACCGTGATTCGTGGCGGCTACGGCCGCATCTTCGGACGCCTGAACGGCGTCGATCTGGTTCTGGTGCCGCTGCTGGGACCCGGTTTGCTGCAAGGCGTCGTCTGCACCAACCCGCTCAGTAACGGGACGTGCGCGGGCAGCGGCGTCGCGACCCCGCAAAATGCGTTCCGCATTGGGCCGGATGGTCTGACGGCCCCGTTGTCGGCGCCTAGTCCGACGCTGTCGCAGCCGTTCTTCCCCGGTCTCGGATCGAATCCCCAAACCGTCGATCCGGATTCTCTGGACCCGAACTTCAAACCGGACCGCACGGATCAACTCACCGTCACCATCCAGCGCCAGCTTAACTCCAAGATGCAGCTTGAGGTTGGCTATATCGGGAAGATCATAAGAAACGAATACATGCTGATGAACCTCGATGCGGTTCCCACTATGGAAACGCTGAACGGCCAAGCTTTCTCAGCTGCGTACGCCCAGGTATACGAGCAGATGTTCTTCAACGGCCAGACCGCCGCTAACGTTACTGCGCAGCCGTTCTTCGAAGCGGCGCTGGGCGGATCGGGCTCGTCTTACTGCCAGGGTTATTCAAGCTGCACCGCCGCCCTGGCTTCCAAGAACACTGCATTATTCAAGGAAGTTTCGGTAAGCTCTATCTGGGCCGCCATGAGCGCAACCCCGAACTGGACCTTGGGCCGCACCGTATTCAGCGCGCCTCTGCCCGGCGGAACCGTGGGCCAGAGCACCTCGCTCGGCATCAATACCAGCCTGGGTTGGGGCAATTACAACGCAGCGTTCGTTACCATGCGCACCAACAACTACCACGGCCTGACTACCGTTTCCAACTTCACCTGGGGAAGGTCCTTGGGCACGTCGCAGTTGGCGCAATATAACAGCGCTTCCACTCCTCTGACGCCGTATTATCTGCAAGACAGCTACGGGGAGCAGAATTTCGACATCAAGTTCCTCTACAACTTGTCGATGTATTACCAGCCGGAAGTCTTCAGGGGCCAACACGGCATCCTCGGACACGTTCTGGGCGGCTGGACCATCGCTCCGTTGTTCACGGCGCAGAGTGGCAGCGGCATAGCTCCGAGCTACACCGAAGCCTACGGCACGCAAGCGTTTGGTGAAGTCACTTCGTCAGCCAGTTCGGTCGGCTCGACGTCGGAAGACGCCGTCGGCCTTTTGCCTTACACGGGCAACGTCTCGGCGAGATACAACGTTTACCCGACCGGGGCCGCCAACGGCAATAATGCTGTTTTAGGCCCGGCCAGCGTCGGCACCAAGACTTCGGGCTACTTTGGCCTGAACGGATTCGCCAATCCGGCCCAGGTTTATGGCGAATTCCGGCCCTGCGTGCTGGGATACGACACAAACTGCGGCGGCTATTACAACCTGCGTGGTCTTCCAACGTGGGATCTCGATGCCAACATAATCAAGGATCTCGGCATCTATAAGGAGCGCGTGAGTGCGAAATTCTTTGTTTCGATCACCAACGTGCTGAATCACTTCCAGCCGGGTAATCCCAGCCTCAGCCTCAGCAGCCCGACGACGTTTGGCCAGCTCGGCGGCCAAGCCAACACGCCGCGCAACATGGAGTTCGGGATTAGGCTCGGCTGGTGAGCCTCCACACTACGTGACCAGTAAAGTCCGGGGAATCCCTGTGGGCCATCCGCTGGGATTCCTCTGGGCTTAAAATATTGTAACTAAAGGCCATTAGCGCCAAATTGAGTCGAGCTTTCACGTAAACTTATCCCTCCTATCAGCAATTTCCTCTTGACTCCGGTATCAACCCCGCCTTACAATCCATTCAACCATCGGTATTTCGGTTCACGTACAGAGAGTTAGTTTCTACGTTAAAGGGGGAGAGGTTATGAAACTGAGCCAACGGCTCGTTCGCTTTGCTATTTCCAATCGGTTCCTGGTCTTTGCGGTTTGCTTGGGGATCGTCCTCAGTCTGAGCGCAACATCCGCTTTTGCGCAAACTGGTCAAGTTGGTACGGTTGTCGGGGTGGTAACCGACGAACAGAACGCGGCCGTTCCGGGCGCTGCCATCAAGATGACGGAACCCACGACGAACGCCGTTTTCCAAACTACCAGCAACAACGATGGCCGGTACTCCTTCAGCTCGGTCACTCCTGGCACGTATAACATCAGCATCATCAAGCAGGGCTTTAACACCTACAACGTGAACGGGCAGGCGGTGGAAATCAGCGCGGTGCTTACCATCAACGCCGTTCTCAAGGTTGGCTCCACGGCGACTACCGTGGAAGTCTCGGCCAGCGCGGGCGCGCAATTGCAGACCATGAATGCCACGGTAGGCGCCACCATCAACTCCGACGCCCTGGCGAAACTGCCCAACATGAGCCGCGACGTGACCACGCTGGCGCTGCTGCAGCCGGGTACCACGTTGTCCGGCCAAACCGCTGGAAGCTTCTCGGACGCCAATACCTACACTCTCGACGGCGCCAACATCACCGACGACATGGCCGGCAACGTCACCAGCTACCAGACGAATTTTGTCGGTGTGGGCGGATCCCAAACCAATGGCGGCCCTTCGGGCGTGATTCCAACCCCCATCGAGAGCATTGAAGAGATCCGGGTCAACGTCAGCAACCAGACCTCCGACTTCAATAATTCATCGGGCGGGCAGATCCAGATGGCCTCCAAGCGCGGCACCAACACGATCCACGGTTCTGCGTACTATTACTATTTCGACACCGCCGTCGGCGCGGCCAATACGTGGAGCGCCGACCACACGCCCGCACTCTTCAACGGCGTCCAATACGGGTATACGCCCATCGTTTCCAACCATCGGACCCGGTATGGCGGCGCTCTCGGCGGCCCCATCGTCCCCAAGAATTTCCTGGGCGGGAAGTGGTATGGCTTCTTCAACTATGAAGCGCTGCGGTTCCCCAACGCCGCCAATGACGACCCTAGCGTACCCTCGGTTCTGTTAAGGGCTGGCATTATCCAGGAGCCGAATGCGGCAGGCGTGTACACGCCTTTCAATATCGGCCCGGCGCCGGTGACAGTGAACGGCGTCACCTACCCGTCGGCGGTTTGCCCCGCAGGCGCCTGCGACCCGCGTGGCATCGGCATGAGCCCCTTCGTGAGTAAGCTATGGAACCAGTATATGCCGTTGCCCAACAATCCGCTGGGCGGCGACAACTACAACACGCAGGGACTTAATTCCACTCTCCGCCAGCCGTTGACTTCCAATAGCTACGTTGGCCGCATCGATCACGATTTCAGCGACAAGTGGCACTGGTTCGCCAGCTACCGCGATTTCAAGCTGATCAGCTTGACCAGCAGCCAGACGGATATCGGCGGCTTTTTTCCGGGTGATACGCTTGGCTCCCCCGTGGCCCTTTCCCCCCGTCCGCAGCAGCCCTCGGTCTGGACCACCGGCCTCACCACCATCCTTACTCCAACCATGACGAATACGTTCGTATTCGACTATCTCCGCACCTTCTGGCAGTGGTCGGACAATAACGGCCCGCCGCAGTATGCCGGGATGGGTGGCGCGCTCGAAATCGGCGGCGAGAGCGCCAGTGCGCTAATTCCCTACAACGTGAATTCGCAGAGCATCCGGCAGCGCTTCTGGGACGGTCAGGATAAAGCCATCAAAGACGACTTAAATATTCTGAGGGGCAACCATCTCTTCGCTTTCGGCGGCTCCTATCAGCGTAATAACGATTACCATTCGCGCACGGATAACGGAGCGGGGGTGAACGACCAGGTCAGTTATCTTTCCACCAGTGCGGGAATTAACTGGGCCTCCCCTGTCGCCAACGCGTACCTCCCAACCAACCTTCCGGCTTCCAGTTACTCTGGTTTTGAAAGTTACTATACCTACCTTACCGGCATGGTCAGCTCCACCCAGGTGATGTATACCCGCTCGTTGCCGAACCTGTCCCTGTTGCCTATTGGGACTCCGGCTACGGACCGATCGATCATCCCCAGTTACACCACTTATTTCAACGACTCCTGGCATATGAAGCCATCCTTTACCCTGACGTACGGGTTTGGCTGGAGCCTCGAAATGCCTCCCGTTGAAATGAACGGCAAGCAAGTGGAGTTGGTGGATTCGAACAATCAACCGATCGTCACTTCGGACTTCCTCGCCCAGCGCGAGGCGGCGGCGCTGCAAGGCGGGTCGTACACCCCGCAGATCGGCTATACCCTCATCGGGAACATAGGCGCCGGGCCCAAGTACCCTTATAACCCGTACTACGGCGAATTCAGCCCGCGCGTATCCTTTGCGTGGAATCCGCGGTTTAGCGACGGCATTCTGAGCAAAGTGTTCGGCAGCGGCAAGACCGTGCTTCGCGGCGGATACAGCCGCATCTTCGGACGCCTGAACGGCGTCGATCTCATCCTGGTGCCGCTCCTTGGCCCCGGCTTGTTGCAGGGCGCCAGTTGCGTCAACCCGCTGAGTAACGGGACCTGCGCGGGCACCGGCGTCGCCACCCCGGCCACCGCGTTCCGCGTCGGGCCGGATGGTCTGGTGGCCCCGTTGGGGGCCGCTTCCAACACCATACCCCAGCCCTACTTCCCCGGCGTTGGAGTGAACCCGGAAAGCGTGGATGCCAACACTCTGGACCCTAATTTCAAACCGGATCGCACGGATCAATTTACCCTCACCGTTCAGCGCGAGCTCAGCTCGCATATGCATCTCGAAGTCGGCTATATCGGGAAGATCATCAAGAACGAATTCATGGAGATCAACCTCGATGGAGTTCCCTACATGGAAACCCTGAACGGCCAGCAATTCCAGTCCGCATACGCCCAGGTATTCCAGCAGATGTTCTTCAACGGCCAGAGCGCCGCTAACGTCACGGCGCAGCCCTTCTTTGAAGCGGCGCTGGGCGGGGCCGGCTCGGCTTACTGCGCGGGTTATTCCAGTTGCACGGCTGCCCTGGCTTCCAAGAACACAGCGCTGTTCAAGGAGACTGCGGTCAGCGATATCTGGACCGCTATGACCAAGGCGCCTAGCTGGACTTTGGGCCGCACCCTGCTCGCCCAGCCCGTGCCAGGCAGTACCGTGGGCCAATCCACTTCGGCCCTCCTCAGCACCAGCTTGGGCTACGGCAATTACAACGCATTATTCGTCAGGCTGCAGACCACCAGTTGGCACGGCCTGACCGCAATCCAGAACTTTACTTGGGGCAGGGCTCTGGGCACCGGGTTCCAAGCGCAAGCCACCAGCTCCAACACGCCTCTCGACGCGTTTAATATCCCCTCACAATACGGCGAGCAGGGTTACGACTTCAAGTTCATCTACAACGTGTCGATGTTTTACTCGCCGAACATCTACAGGGGCCAAAAAGGCGTGCTCGGACACATTCTGGGCGGCTGGACCATCGCTCCGATCTTCACCGCGCAGAGTGGCGCCCCAATCGGGGTGAGCTACAGCGAAGGCAACTGCACGGGCTGCGAGGCGTTCGGTGAAGTGACTACGCCTGGAGTCAGTGCGGTCGGCCCCGATAATGCGGAATCTGCCGTCGGCCTTTTGCCTTACTCAGGCAACATCGCGGCCAGGTACAACGAGTACTTTACCGGCACCAACGCCACCAACCTTGTGGAAGGTGCGCAGGCCGTCTCCACCAAGACTCCAGCCTTTGGCGTGAACGCGTTCCAAAATCCGCAGCAGGTTTATTCGGAATTCCGGCCCTGCGTGCTGGGATACGATACCAGCTGCAACAATGCCGCCGGCATACGTGGTCTTCCAACCTGGAATGTCGACACCAGCGTTACGAAGGATATCGGCCTCTATAAAGAGCGCGTTTCCGCCAAAATTTACATTCTGGTTACCAACACGCTGAACCACATGCAGCCGAGTAATCCCAGCCTGAACCTCACCAGCCCGTCAGGTTGGGGTCAGATCACCGGCCAATCCAACACGCCGCGCAACATGGAGTTCGGACTTAGACTCGGCTGGTAAGCCTCTAACACCGCCTAACTGCAAAAGGCCGGGAAATCCAGCGGTTCGCCGCTGGGCTTCGCGGCCTTTTTTTGTGGCGTGGGGCCATGCCCTGCGCTCCGAATAAGCAGTGGAATAGAGCCATGAGTATGGCTCGTTACGTCCACTGGCAAGACGGCGAGATGTGGCTCTGGATTCTCTGGATTACCTAACTCAAGGCGAATCGCCTGGGGACTTGAGGAAAACCTCGCGATCTTTACCGGGACCTCACGAGCGGTGAAATTCCAGGCATCCGCAGAGTCGCCGAGTTGCCGGCCGGATGAAGCGAACCGACTTGGTTCGCAAAGGGGCTTATTCATCTTGACGGCGGTGATCCGCAATACGCACAAGCGCAATCCCGCACTTTTGAATGAACGCCGGCTGGGCCGGGCGGTCGCCAACCATACCAGCTACTTGCCACTTCAACCTATTCCTGGACCGCAATTTTCAGGGCTAACTAAATTAGCGTGCAAAGGCCGGGAAATCCAGCGGTTTCGCCGCTGAGCTTCCCGGCCTTTCTTCGTTAGCGGCGTCCACGGAAGCCGCTGCGGCCACGGAACGCGCCACCGTAACCGCGATTTACAATCGCCGGCCGGCCATAACCGTAGCCGCCATAGCCGCCATATCCGCCACCCCATCCGAATCCAACTCCTACCGACGGACCCACATAAACGGGCGCGGGAGCGACGTACGCAGGGTACGGCGCGGCATAGTAGGGATTGTAAGCGGGATAACCATACGGCGCATACGGAACTGGGCCGACATATGCCGGCGATCCGATCGAGACTCCGAACCGAACCCGGGCATCTGCCTGTTTGGGCGCTGCGAACGCCAGCACGGCAGTTAAAGCAATTAATGGAAGTCCAATCCTTTTGATCATCTTTCCACCTCCGCATCTATAGACGCAGCGGCGCCAGGGTGGAATGAAAAGGAGTGTAAATGCGGCCAGGCCTCCCGGCCAAACCATGGGAAGCGGCCGCCGACTGGCCGGCGCGGAAGCAATCGCGGTTCGCCTGCGCCCGGCCGGTCGATTATTCAGTTGTCAAAGATCCGAGGCGCGGCGAACGGCCGATCCACAGAGGAGCCGCGGGCGCAGATAACTGTCCGTTTATGGGACTAGGGTCGTTTGGCATATCGAAGGAGACAGACCATGAGGTCTGTCCTAGAGGCCGCGACAGGCGCATCCCGGTAAAAAGAGGCACCCCCTAACTCAAGTATATCGTACGGGAAAAAGCGCTTTGCCAGTTTGCGCATTGTTTTCATGGTGATACAGCTTGTGACCGGGTTTACCGCGAGCCGGGCTCTGAGGCCGGGCTTGCCGTTGAAAAGCTGCAAGCGGGTTGCATTCATTAAGTTAATGCCCACCGGAAGTGGGCATGGGTTCATCTTGCGGCAACGCTTCCTTACGGTCGCGGCTCTGTAAGCATCTGAAAACACGCCGAGTCCGAAACGGAACCACCGAGCACTCACGCGAGCGGCGCCGTACAGTTTTGCGCGGTCGCCCGGGCGGCGCGCAGGTCTACTTTGCCGGTTCCCAGTTGCGGGATCGATTCCACTCGATGCAGGTCTTCGCGCTTTGGCAGCCATAGCCTTGGGAGGTCTGTTTCCGCTAGGCGGCGCCACAGTTCGGCGGGCTCCATTTCGGCGTGGACGTAAAGCGCCACCAGGCGCTCGCCGCGGCGGTCGTCGGCAATTGAGGTAACGCAGCTTTGCGCGCCAACTGCCGCGATGGCTTCTTCCACTTTCAGGTGCGGGACCATTTCGCCAGCGATCTTGCTGAAGCGCGAGAGGCGATCGGTGATGCGGAGGAAGCCATCGTCGTCGAGTGTGGCGATATCGCCGGTAGAGTACCAGCCGTTGCGGAAGACTTCGGCGGTCCGCTGAGGCTGGCCGAGGTAGCCCATCATGCGGTTCGCGCCCTTTACCAGCAGCAAGCCCTCGCAGTTGGGCGGCAGCGGCTCAAACGTAACAGGGTCCACGATTTTTGCGGCTACGCCCGGGATGGGATGTCCTACGGCGCCGCGCTTGAAACCATCGGGCAGGTTCACGGCTATCACCGGAGACATTTCCGTGCAGCCATAGCCTTCCAGGGGCTCGATGCCGAACTTCTCGCGGAAGGCATCGGCGACAGGCTCGCGGAGCTTTTCGGCGCCTACCAGGACGTAGCGGACCGTGGAGAACTCTTCGCGAGAACACTTGCGCACGTAGGCGGAACAGAAAGTGGGAGTGGAAAGGAGCAGCGTGCCGCGATACCTGGCGACCATTCCGCCGAGGCCCTTCGCGTCCATGGGATTGGCATGATAGACCGCGCCACAACCGGTTACGAGGGGGAACCAGACGGTGACCGTGTATCCGAACGAGTGGAAGAAGGGCAGTGCGCCCACCACGCGGTCGTGCGACGAGATGCGGAAAACCTGCGCGATGGCTTCGATGTTGGCGATGGCGTTGTAGTGCGACACCATCACGCCTTTGGGCTCGCCGGTGCTGCCGCTGGAGAAGATGACGGTGGCGAGGGAATCGGGGCCGTTGAGCAGATGCGTGTCCGACGAAGACCGCTCGCTTACGGTCGCGGCTCCGATCAGGGTTGGGTGAGTGGATGCGCGGCTGAGGAACGCAACGGGAGCGAAACGCGCGGCCAGAAACGCGCGAGCTTTGGCCATGCCGCCGGCGCCGGCGAAGACGTCTTCGACGAATGCGGCGCGGCAGGGGGTGGCGCTTTGGCCTGGCTCTGCGCCTTGGCACGGGACCTCGATCTTCGCCTTGGCGAGGAACGCGCGAGAGGTGACTACGGTGCGGATGCCGCACTGCGCTACGGCCGATTCCATGGCTTCCCGGCCCGCGGTGTAGTTGATGTTGACGGGCACGTGTCCGGCGAGGGTGATGCCGAAGTTCACCAGGGCTCCGGCGACGCTGGGCGGGAGCAGTACGCCGATCATTTCCTGGCTGGCGCATTCGCGGCGCAGCCAATGCGAAATCAGCGTGGCTCCGGTGAGCGCGCCGCCGCGGGTGAGCTCGCGTCCGGTGGAATCGGCCATGGCGAAGCGGTTCCAGTGGCGGCGGGCGTTGCGGATGGCGCGGCGGTCGAGGCGGTCGCGGTTGGTTTTGCGCAGCCCGGCAGCTTCGCTGGAAAGTTCCTGGATGGCTTGGCGGACTTCATGCGCGGGGGTGTTCGCAGACATGGGCGCGCCGAACGATACCGTCACCGGGTACGGAATACGCTTGGGCAATTTCCAAAAATATTTGCCGCGCTCAAAGCTGAAGATGCTGCCCCACACGCGGTCGAGATGCACGGGGATGATGGGAACGTCCACGTCCCCGGCAATTTTTTCGAGGCCGCGCTTGAACGGGCCCATGTTGCCGGTGAGCGTGAGCGCGCCTTCGGCAAAGATGCACACGGCGTGACCCGCGGCCAACTGGGTGCGCGCGGAGCGGATGGATTCCACGATGCCGCGCCGGCTGCCCGGGTCGACCGGGATCGCATTCATGCGGCGCAGGAACGGGCGAAGCGCGGGCATCTCGTAGTAGCTCTTTAACACCATGAAGCGGATGAAGCGCTGCACGCAGGCGCCGATGAGGAAGCCATCGACATACGATACGTGATTCGAAACCAGCAGCGCGGCGCCGCGCGCGGGCACGTTTTCGGCGCCTACTATGCGGATGCGGAAGAAAGTGTGGGTGAGCGCCCAAAGAACGAAGCGGACCAGGAACACGTCGACGGCGGTGGCGATGTATACGGTGACCGCGAGCGTGACGAAGCCGAAGATCAGGATGATGCGGTCGGGGCCGATGTGCAGGCGGTCGTGCATGACCCAGAGCAAAGCCGAGGCCAGCAGCAAGCCGATGGTGTTGTAGAAGTTATTGGTGGCGATGAGGCGGCCTTTTTCGCGATCGCCGGCGCGCTCTTGCAGGAACGCATTCAGCGGCACGATGAAGAGGCCCGCGGCCAGGCCGAGCAGCGAGAGCATCACCATGGAACCGGCGTAGGAGCCGCGCGCGAGAAAGAGCCCGATGCTGAAAACGCCCATGAGGACCGACCCGAGCGGCACGAGGCCGAGCTCGACCTTGTCGCCCGAGAGACGGCCGGCGAGCAGGCTGCCAGCGCCGATGCCCACGGCGAGGCAGGTGGCCAGGAGGCCGATATGCAGGTCGTCGGCGTGGAGCGTTTCGCTGCCGAAGAGCAGGAGGTCCATTTGCAGCAAGAAGCCCAGGAACCAGAAATAGGAAATGCCGAGTACGGTGAGCCAGAGGGCGCGGTCGCGGCGCAAGTGGCGCGTGCCGGCGGCGACTTCAGCGAAGGGATTCCAGCGGAACGGCTGGTCCGACCCGGCGGCGGGCACGCGCGGGATGCGCAGGCTGGTGGCGAAGCCGACGACGGCTACGGCGAGCATGGCCGCGCCCAGCCTCCAGAGATGGGCGGTCCACGCAGTGAAGAGGAGCGAGCCGATGGACGTGCCTACGACGATGGCGACGAAGGTGGTCATTTCGAGCAGCGCGTTGGCGCGGGAAAGGTCGCGGCCTGGGAGCATTTCGGGAACCAGGCCGTATTTGGCGGGGCTGAATACGGTCGAGTGCAGAGCCATCAGGAACAGCACGAAGAGCATCCATTCGATGCGGGTGGTGAAGAACGCGGCGAGACCGGCGGCCATGGCGAAGATCTCGAAGATCTTGACGCCGACGAGGACTTTGCGCTTGCTGACGGCGTCGGCGAGGTGGCCGGAGTAGCCCGAGAAGAGCAGAAACGGGACGACGAAAACGGCGCCGGCGAGCGACAAATAGAAGCCGCTCGCGGTGGAATCGGCCGCGATGTGGATGGCGCGCATGGAGACGGCGATTTTGTAGATGTTGTCGTTGAGCGCGCCGAGGAATTGCGTCCAGAGGAACGCTTGGAAGCCGCCGTTTTTGAGCAAGGGCTTGAAACCGGTGTTCGTCATGTCAGGAAAGAAAGCACGGGCGGGGCCATTGGCGTAACTGTTGGCGAATCAATGGATGGACGGGGCGTATTGAGGTGTGGTAGTACGTTTCTTGAATGGCGTGGTACATAAAATGGATAGCTGTAGTGGCAGGGCATAGGCCCGACCCATGGACAGCCCGTAAAAGGGCGACGGCATGGCTCCACGATGAACGCCCATAGGGCGACAGGCCGGGAGCCGGCCGGGAGCCTGTCCCACTTGCGGATGGGCAACGGACGGTTGATCGGGAAAGTGGCGGGCGGCTGAGGCGGCGGCGTCCGGTGAGCGTAGATCCCCGTTTGGCCGAACTGCTTGCAGGAGAATCAGGAAGTTCTCGCGCGATTCGTCATTCACAACGATACATTTGGCGCACAGGCCGTGACAATAAGAGTTGCAACCTCTGTTTCCGGGACGCCCTTTTCGAGTAAAATTCCGACGAAGGTATGCCTGAATCTGTGGGGCGTTGGAGGTTCGGCGAACGGGCTTGCAAGTTTGAGACCTTCCTGAGATTCTCCCTCCATCTCTCCGACATGGCACGCATATTGGTTGCCTCCCCGCTTCGGAAGATTAACGCGCCGAATTTCTTTTCGCGGCCGCGAAGGCGATTTACCAGCCAATCGGGAATCCACGTATAAAGTTCCTTCTTGGTTTTGTGCATGCGGAAAGGGTCATTCCCGTTAAGGCGTTCAGCGATGTTGAAAGCCGAGACATCGGAAATTCGTAGCCCGTGCAGATGGAAAGGTAATGAAATCCTTTGCATCCTCGCCGCTCCATGGGCGGTGGCCAGGTCCGGGCTTCGTAGGGGCGCCTATCGTATCGCAAGCCGCATAGCTGCGCTCAAGCTCAGGATCGGTGAACGGCGTTTTATTCGCCGGAATGCTCGATCCCCCCGGTGCTTTAAGGTCGCGGGTGATGTCCTTTGCAATCCATTCCCGGTTGATGCAGAATCTTACGAAAGACTTCAGACGTTCTAGCTTCTTTGCCTTGGCCCTCTTGCCGTCTTGCCAGCTTGCATAGAAACGATCCATGTCGGTGATCGTGAGCTGATCGATCATGGCGTATCCACGGGAGTGGCAATAGGCGGTGGCGGCGGTAGGGCAAGCATGAGAATCCTTTAAATCCTGCTTGGCCCATTCTGCACCAGATTTTGGCCCGGAAAGGCAAGTGCTTTAGGTTGAGGCGTGCTGGAGGTGGGGGTCGAACCCACATGCTCAGTGAAGAGCGCGGGATTTTGAGTCCCGTGCGTCTGCCAGTTCCGCCACTCCAGCAAGTGTCTGACTCATTTGAGTTTACCCCAGAATTGCGCTTCCCGCACTGTAATGGTTCTTGTAATGGTTCGCGCCGCGATCACTTGACCCTCCGTAGCGGCGCTGCCCGCTCCTGCTTGCGCTGCTTCGCGTATTCTTCGAGGCGTTCGCCAGCGCCTCGAACATCGGCCTCGTCGATGATGTTGTAACGGTCAAAAACGCTCCGCGTGAGGTGGCCGGTAATGTCCATAGCTACCTTGTCTTGCACGCCGGCTCGCTTCATGTTGCGCACCGCGCTCCGGCGCAGGTCGTGGAACAATAGCTCAGGCAGACCGGCGCGTTCGCATGCTTCCTGCCATCCGTTGAGATGATTATCCACCGGGTGGTTGCGCGCGCCGTGGAAGACCCAGACACAATCCGCCGGGCACGTCGCGCGCTGGTGCTCCAACCAGCGTGATCGAGCAAACGCCGAAGGTCATCCCGGACCCGGTGGAACGCTTGAGTCAGAATCTCTATCTCTTCGGCGTCATGATCGCCTGAGAGGGCCAGGCGGGCACACCCGGCTCGCCACGCCTCGGTCACTTGTCCCAAGAGATTTACCGTTTCGTCCTCGAAAACCTGCGTCGCTTCATCACCGCGAAGCCCCCGGTGAATGGCGTAGTTCGCCTGGAGCACTGCAAGATCGTAGGATAAGCCGACTGTGGCGCAAGTCAGCTTCTCGCGCCGGCCCGCCCATGCTGACCCCCTTCGGTCCAGACGCTCCCAGTGCCCAACCTCGAAGTGATATCCCTTCCAGACATGAGCCTTCCAGTAACCCAACTCCATCAGCGGGTCCGAAAGGGATTCGTGGGGATGGTCATATAACCCGTCGCCGAACGGGTAACGATCCCGCCGTAGTCTAGTCTCTCTACGCCGGATAGCAGAAAATCCCTCCGTTTGATCCGACGACTCGCGAAAACGGCGCTCCAGATCCACGAACTTTCGTTCGGAATCGGCATTCCCATCTTCGTGAAAGCGAGTGCTGAGTTCAGCACAGCATTCCGCCGATGCTTCTGAAACCTGGCGGACGCGCCAATACGCACGTGCGTACGGAGTCTTGCGTTCCCAGTGGAACCTGTGCAAAATATTCAGCCAGGCATCAACGGCCTCGTCGCGATTAGTGAATTTCTGCCCCAAAGCGACAACTGCCCGTCTCGCCAGACGGTTGAACGGTTCACGCCGCTTTTTTAGAGTGTCGCCATCGCCGGTGAGACTCCATTCGGAATCATAAGTCTCGCCGGTCGATTGGCCGGATTGATTCGATAAACCATCGAACGTGAAGTCGCCGGCTGGTTGGCGTGGTATCGCTTCCTCTCCGGCCGCTGCTTGAGCCTGTGGACTCCGGTTGTCGCCACCAGCGTAGGTCGTGAGCTTTCGGTAAGCCT
>PLDF01000085.1 GCA_003135055.1 Bryobacterales bacterium
CCGACAAGATCGGCTATCCGGATAAGTGGCGCGACTATTCAAAGCTTGAGATCAAGGCAGGCGACGCCATCGGCAACTCGATGCGCTCGCGCGAATTTGAAGTCGCTTATCAGCTGAATAAGATCGGCAAGCCCGTCGATCGCCNNGCCGTTCTACGACAAGGACGCCACCGATGCCACCAACTATGGACACATCGGCGCCGTCGTCGGCCATGAGCTCACCCACGGTTTCGACGACCAGGGTGCCAAGTTCGACGCCAACGGCAACCTCCACGACTGGTGGACGCCCGAAGACAAGAAGCAATTCGAAGAGAAGACCGGGTGCATCGCCGATGAATATAGTCAGTTCACTGCCGTCGACGACATTAAAGTCAACGGCAAACTGACCCTCGGCGAGAACACTGCCGATAACGGCGGCCTGCGCCTCGCGTTCATCGCACTAATGGCGCGCCTGGCATCCAACCCGCCCAGCGCCACGACAGCCGAGCAGAAATCAGAGCAATCTATGTCGCCGCAGCAACAATTCTTTCTCGGCTTTGCCCAGAACTACTGCAGCAATGAACGACCCGAGTTTCTGCGCATGCTCGCTCAGGTCGATCCCCATTCTCCCGATGCACTGCGCGTCCGCGGCGCCATCGTTAACATACCCGAGTTTGCTCACGCCTTTGGATGCAAAGCAGGGCAACCTATGGCGCCTGTTAAGAGCTGCCGTGTCTGGTAAGTCACAAATCGTTTTGATGATACCCATGACGCATAAGTAGCATAGGCCATGGACTTAAGTAACCTGTCCGTTGACATTTAAGTAGTTATATCTCCGGGTCTATCTTCCAACTTTCGTACCCACTTTCGGCTTACCAAGTCTGGAAATCTTTGTCCTAATTGCAATCCCACTTCCGGGTTAGGCTCGTCCTGCGTCGAATGACGCCAAAAGGATACCGACCCCATGACTAAGTCCCTTCGCGTTGCCGTACTCTCCACAATCCTCGCGCTCTCCGCCGCACCTGTTTTCGCCGATCCCGGCGGCTCCGACCCACCGCCACCTCCCAGCGGCGGCGGTTCCCAGGTCACAACAGCTGTCACAGCGATTTTGGCTTTTCTCGGCTACTAAGCTCCCCCGGTAAGTCTGCCCCGTCCACCCCTGCGGACTTCCGCTTCCTAAGCGGAAGTCCGTGGTGTGGCGTATCTTAGGGGTGAGGCAGATGCATGCATTTCACAGTTTTGGCCAAACTGTCCTGGGCACTGGGCTCCGTCATGAACATTGCCCTGCTCCTGGTGATCACCCTGCGAGCCCGCTGGCGCCAGTTTCCTGTGCTCACAACCTGGCTTGCTTTTTTGAGTGTGCGGAGCATCCTGCTCTTCGCGTTGTATCTTGACGGGTCAAGCCTCTGGTACACCCGTATCTGGATGGCTGGCCTTTTCCCCGACTTCGTCCTCCAGCTCTGCCTTGTCCTTGAGATCGCCCGCATCGTCCTCCGTCCTACTGGCACCTGGGTGCGCGACGCACGCGGGTACTTTTTCGCCGCCGGGATCGCCGGCATCGCGGTCGCCGCGTTCCTCACCTGGTATGTCTCCCCGCTGGCGTCCAGCGCACGCCGGGTCTGGGAAATTCGGTCTAACTGGTTCACCAGCCTGGTTATCTGCGAATTATTCGTGGTTATGAGCATGACCGCCAACCGCCTGGGCCTGGGCTGGCGCAACCACGTCATGGCAGTAGGACAAACACTTACCGCCTGGAGCGGCGTCATGGTTGTGAAAACGGCGATCCAGAGCTTCCCCGCTACCCAGCACTTCTATGGACAACTTGATCAGATTCGTCAAGTGACTTATGCCGCCGCAGCCTGCTGGCTAATGCTGCAACTTTGGAGGGATGAGCCCGAACGTCGGCCGATTTCTCCAGACTTGAGCGAATATATTCTTGCGCTCCACAGGCGGGTCGAGTACGATCTTCGAAGACTTGACGCCCCACAATAGGTGTCCCGTCGCATCGGATTCGGGGATCCTCGTGGCTCCCTTATAGAAGAAAGGCCATCGCTGTGCTGGCTTACCTCCTCCTGGGTGCGGTTGTAGGTTGTCTCCTCGCGGCCGCCGTTAAATCCCAGTTATCGGCCATTCGGGTTGATCGCCGCAGCTGGCAGGACTTAGTGTCCCAGCTAAAGCGGATCGAATTTCAGCGCGTAATATCCGTCGCGCGCGACTATCTCGAACCAAGAGAAGGTCAGATCTCCCTAGAGCCCACCGATATGTGGCTTATGCTTGGCGGCCGTGAAGGCCTGCGCCGCATGCGCGAGAACGCTAAGCTCATGCTCCTCCTCGCAGCCCACGCGCAACAGTGGAATTTCGACGAAGGCGTCATCGTCACCGAACGCATGCGCCGCGACGCCCTTCGTCTCCGCCGCGCGATTTGGCGCATCGAGCTGGCCCTCACCTTTCACACCGTACTGCGCCGCTCGGCCACCGTCATTCCTTTTGACCTGCACGAGGCCGCATCCTCTTATTATCTGATGCGCCAGCGCCTGCTGGCTCTGTACCAAACCAGCCACTCCGGACTCTATCCCCGTCTCGCAGAAGTCCTCTAGAGTTTAGTCTCTGTAGTAATTCAGCTCCGCAACTTACCCCCCAAAGCCTCCAAAGCACTAATCACCTGTTGCGACCACCCCTGCACTTCTTCCTCCCGCAGTGTCCGCTCGTGGGACTGGAAAACCACGCCCAACAGCAGCGAATAATGCCCAGGGGGCGCCAGCTTTCCATCGCGCAGCACTTCCTTCGCTTCGAAGCTCCGCAGCTCCGGAATCGCGAGACCCTCGATCGCGCCCGCCAGCTTCGCATACGCAGTGCTGTCCGGCAGGATCACGGAAAAATCCCGCCGCACCGGCTGAAAACGCGACAGATCCTCGATCGCGGGTTGCCGCAGCTCCTGCTTGTAAAGCCGGTCCAGCCACACTTCGCCGATCCAGATCGCTTGCTTCAGCTTCCGGCGCTCCGCCTCCGCGGGATGCAGATGTCCGAACCACGCCACCGTCGCCCCATCCAGCACTGCGCGCGCGCTGCGCCCCGGATGCAGCCACGCCGGCATCAGCCCCGACGCAGCAGGGAAGTGATCGAAATAAACCGACCGAGCAGCAAATTTGTGGAGAAGCTCTTCAACCGTCCCCTTGAGCTCGTAAAAGTCCGTCTCCTGTTTGCCGAACGCATGTCCCGTCGCGCCCATTCCCAGCGACGGCCGCTCGTCCACGCGATCCGCCCCGCCGCTGAACACTGTCCCCATCTCGAACAGCGCCGCCCCCTCCACATTGCGGCTGATGTTCNNCCAATCTGCACCGCCGACCCCGGCTCCCGCGCGAACCGTGCCGCATCCTCAGCCCCGCAGAAGCTCGTTGCAATGGCCTCATTCCACCCCAGCGCCAGCATGGTGCGGCGCACCGCCGCTTCTTTCTCCGCCCACGGCAGCTCCACCACGGTTCCCGCAAATGCGGGCAGCGTGTTCTGGAACCTGTTGTACCCGTACACGCGCGCGAGCTCCTCGATCAGGTCGATCTCGCGCTCCAGATCCAGCCGCCAGCTCGGCAGCTTGACTTGAAAGCCTTGCTCATCTGAATCCGCCGGCGTCAGTAC
>PLDF01000231.1 GCA_003135055.1 Bryobacterales bacterium
GCAGGCTTACCGAAAGCTCACAAGCGGCCGGCCGCGAGGCCGATCGTCAGCCGCTCCGCCAGGATCGGCTGCCCCGCAATTTTGTGCAGAATGGTCACTGGGAGCCGAAGTACGCGGCAAAGGCCGACCGGGGATCGGCCGCGGACCAGGGGTCCGCCCCACTGAGCAATCCAACTCGCTATTTCGCCGGCTGCTCGGCGACGGTGAACGCCATCAGGCTTCTGCCCGCCGTAACCGCGAAGTACTGCCGGCCCTCGAACTCGTAGCTGATCGGGCCCGCGTAAACAGGCGCGCCGGCTTGAAAATCCCACAGCGTTTTCCCGCTGGCGGCGTCCAGCGCAAAAACGTTGCCCTCATTCGTGCCGCTGAATACCAGCCCTCCCGCCGTGGACAGCACGCCCGCCCACGGCGGAGAATGCAAGGGGAATTCCCATCGCTGCTCTCCCGTCAGCGGGTCGAGCGCTTTAATCGAGCCGGACGGCTCTACGCCTGGGATCCCGCGCATCCCACCGGCGCTGAAGTAACTGCCCGCCTTGTATTCGGCCGTCGCGCGGTAGAAGACTGTCCCTTCCTCTCTCGCCGCCACATACATCAGCCGCGTGTCCGGACTATACGAAGGGCTGTTCCAGTTAGTCGCGCCATGCACGCCGGGAAACACCAGGGTGCCTTCGGGCGCCGGTTCCGTGGACGGAATCGCGATTGGCCGGCCCCGCTGATCGAGTCCCTTCGCCCAGGTCTGTTTGGCGTATTGCCGCCCGAGTAAGTACTCTCCGGTCTGCCGGTCGAATAGATAGAAAAAGCCGTTTCGATTGGCCACAGCCACTAACTTCCGCGGCTTCCCCTGGAAGACCGCATCGATGAGGACAGGCACGTGATTCGAGTCCCAATCGTGAGTGTCGTGAGGGGTGAACTGGAAATACCATTTCAGCTTGCCGGTGGAGGCATCGAGAGCCAGCAGAGAAGTGGAGTAGAGATTGTCGCCGCTGCGACCCTCGCCATTGTAGTTCGGTCCGGGATTGCCAGTCCCCCAGTAAAGAAGATTCAGCGCCGGATCGTACGAACCCGTCAACCAGGTGGCCGCGGAACCCGTTTTCCACGAATCGCCACCCCAAGTCTCATGGCCGGGTTCGCCCGGTCCCGGCACCGTCCGGAACCGCCATAGCCGCTCGCCGGATTGCGCGTCATAGGCGTCGAGAAATCCGCGGATTCCATATTCTCCGCCGGATACCCCCACGATCACCATGCCCTTCAGCGCGAGCGGCGCCACAGTGATCGAGTACCCGCTCTGGTAATCGGCCACGGCTCTATCCCACAGCAGGTGGCCGGTTTTTGCGTCGAGCGCCAAGAGGTGACCGTCCAGCGTGCCTAGAAAAACCCGATCGCCGAGGACGGCGACGCCGCGGTTGACCTGCCCGCAGCAGACGCCCACAGGGCCCGGCAGCGCCCGCCGGAAAATCCAAATCGGCCGGCCCGTGCGGAGATCCAGCGCGGCTGCGTTGCTGGGCGGCTCGGAGATATACATCACGCCATCGGCGGCAATGGGCGTCGCCTCGAAATTATTCAGGTCGTTCGTCTGGTAGATCCACGCCGGCCGCAGCCGCGCGACGTTGGTGCGGTTTATGCGCTTCAGCGCCGAGTAGCGATGGCCCGCATAGCCGCCGGAATAAGTCAGCCAATTGCCGGCTTCGGAAGCCGCCGCCACAATCCGCTCATAGGTAACCTGGGCGGTGAGCGTGAATCCAATCAGGCAGAGAATCGGAAGGGCCTTCATGGCGTGCCCTGCAGAGACATAAGATACGCGATCACGTCCTGAATCTCTGAGTCTGTGAGTATGCCGCGGTAACTGGGCATGGGTGACTTACCCCAATCCTTGTGTAACTCGCGCAGCTCATCCTTGCGGAACGAGTACATGCGGTCCGAAGAGTCGCGGATCTGAATGGTGAACGTGTCCTCGTTCACGCGAACGCCTGTGATCCGGCGCCCGTCTCGCGCGATGACGCGAACCTGCAGGAAATTATCGGGCATGTAGATCACCCGCCGGTAAGCCGTGAACGTATCGGGGACTTCGGCCTCGGGATTGAGAAGCGATTCCCGCAGGTAATCGGGCCCTCGGCTTGTCCCGATCTCTGTCAGATCGGGCCCCAGGCGTCCGCCGCGAGGTCCCACGGTGTGGCACTGGCCGCAGTTGCCTTTGGACCAGAAGAGGCGTTCTCCATTGGCGCGGTCGCCGTGGATCTGCGCCGTCTGCGTGCGGCCGAGGCCTCGAATGTAGGCCACGAGCTGCCGATTCTCATCGGCCGTCATACGCGTACCCGGCATCTGCGTTCCCGGAATTCCCAGCGATATCACGCTGGCCAGCGCGTCGTCGTTTGGCGCGCGTGGGAGTTTGCGAACCGCAAGATTCGGCCCCCGTCCGCCGGTCCCGTCGAGACCGTGGCAAGGAGCGCAATGGATACGGAAGAGACCCTGCCCGCTATCGGCGGCCCACGACGCGCACGCCCCGAGCAGCAGCCATCCCGCAACCGTCCACATGCTGTCCATATTGAATCATACTCGCGCGTGCCGGGGCCAGGCGGGTGGGTAAGTGATTGGGAGGCCGAAGACGGGACCAGAAGGTCTGTCGTACATCCAAAGGCCGAGCGCTAAGAGCGGCTCGGGACAGGGCAGGCCATGGGCCCACCCCACGACTTCCGAATTCAACAAATTGTATCGTTGCTCCGTTACCATTGTTGGTCTGGCAACCTTACTATGAAAACACCAGCCGATTCCGAACCCCAAGCGATCCCGAGACTGACGCGCCGCCGGCTCCTCAAGAGCGCTGCGGGGATGGCCGCAGCCGCGGCAGCGGCGCTCATGCCTCCGAATGTGCGGCGCGTACTGGCCCAACAACAACCCAGGCTCAGCTCATTCCACGACATTAAGCATGTCGTCATTCTGATGCAGGAGAACCGGTCCTTCGATCACTACTTCGGGACATTGGCCGGCGTGCGCGGTTTTGACGATCCGGAGGCGCTGAAGCTTCCCGGCGGCCGGTCGGTATTTTACCAGCCGGATGCGGAGAACCCAGCTGGATATATGCTGCCATTCCATCTGGACACCCATGCGACCAGCGCGCAGAAGATACCTTCCACCAGCCATGCATGGGCCGTGCAGCACGAAGCGTGGAACGGCGGCAAGATGGATCGGTGGCTGCCGGCCCATCGCAAGGCGGATGGAGTGAAAGGCCCCTATGTAATGGGTTATTACGATCGCGCGGATATTCCCTTTCAGTTCGCGCTGGCGGAATCCTTTACTATCTGCGACTCATACCACTGTTCGCTTATGGGTCCCACGTGGCCGAACCGGATGTATCTGATGACGGGCATGATCGATCCGGACGGGCTCAATGGCGGACCGATCGTTAGTAACAAGGTCCCGCCGGGCGGATATACATGGACTACCTATCCCGAGCGGCTGGAGAAAGCCGGGGTGACTTGGAAGGTTTACGAGCAGCAGGACAGCTACGGTTGTAACATGCTGAAGAATTTCAAGGTCTTCCAGCAGGCGGAAAAGGGCTCGTCACTCTACGCGAGGGGAATGCAGGTGGATCCGGAGGGACAGTTCGAATACGATGCCTCGCATGACAAGCTGCCGGCAGTTTCCTGGATTATCCCGACCAGTTTTCAATCCGAACACCCGGATTACATGCCCGCCGATGGAGCGGCGTTTGTGGCCAGCAAGATCGACGCAATTGCGGCGAATCCTGACGTGTGGGCTAAGACCGCGTTCATCCTGAACTACGACGAGAACGACGGGCTTTTCGACCATGTCGCGCCGCCATTTCCTCCGGACGGTACGTCGCAGGAATTTGTGGGCGGCCTTCCCATAGGCGGCGGGTTCCGGGTGCCCTGCATCATTGTCTCGCCCTGGACCGCGGGAGGCTGGGTATGCAGCCAGAGCTTCGACCACACGTCCGTGCTGCAGTTTCTGGAGACGTTTACGGGAGTCCGCGAACCCAACATCAGCGAGTGGCGCAGACGCACGTTTGGCGACCTGACGTCGGCCTTCCGCTTCGGGGAGGCCGGAACGAAGCCTCCAACACTGCCGGATACGAGCGGTCCCCTGAGCTTAGCCAGGTATGGCGCCGGCAATCTGCCCAAGCCAACGTTCCCCAGCAACGACCAACAGCCGCCGAAGCAGGAAAAGGGCAGCCGTAGCCGGGTTTCGACGAGCCCTCGTTAGGGACGTCACAGGGGTCAGGGCACAGCGTTGCGCGGCTCGACAGGTTCTGCGCCGCCGGTCACGGTTACCGAATCGCGCGAGGGGCCGTCGCCAATATTCGGAAGCAGCATGGGATTGAATCAGGGCCGGAGCGGAGCGGGAAAAACGACGTGGAAAGAGTTCCTGGGTTGGCACAGGAAGTAGATGGTAGCCGCCGGGTTTTTCACTATCGCGGCCTCGTTGCCATTTCGACGTGACGCACACAGTCGTGTAGTGTAACGCTCTCTTGCGTGCGTGTCGAGACTCATCTCGACGCGGGTTGGTGCGGGACCGAAGCGCGTTCACACGAGTGACAGACGATCGCCGGCGGGCGTGTCTCTTGCGGTCGAAACCGACCGGTGCGCAGGTGAATAGAGCCGGCTGAAAGCCGGCTGCAGCCAGGATTGGCGCGCAGGATTGGCTGCCCCACATAGCCGGAATTCATGATTGCCAATGGCTTCGACGCTGTCATACTCTCATTAACATGCGGAGCAAATTGCGCGGGTTTGTGTGGACGGTTCTGCTGGCCGGTGTGAGCGGCGCCGGCTGGCTGGTGTTCGGCCAAAATCCGAACGACGCACGCATCTGGCAGCACCGGAATCTGGGCAAGGCATTTTACGAAAACCCCACCACTCACAAAGAGGCCGTGGAGGAGCTCAGGCAAGCGCTGGCGCTGGCGCCGAATTCCGTGCGCGAACAACTGAATTACGGGCTGGCGCTGCTGCGCCAGGGTGACACGAAAGACGGCGCCGCCGAGTTGGAGAAGGTCCAAAAACGCAACCCGAAACTGCCGCATACCTGGTTCAACCTGGGCATCGTTTACAAGAAAGAGACCGAGACTGACAAGGCGCTGGCCCAGTTCCAGGAGATGGTAAAACTGGTCCCCAGTGAACCCGTGGCGCACTACCAGTTGGGAACGATGTACAAGCAAAAAGACGACGCCGCGGCGGCCATCGCGCAATTCGAAAGAGCGCGCGATCTCAGCCCGCGCCTGGCCGCGCCCCATTTCCAGCTCTTTGGGTTGTACCGTCAGACCGGCCGCGCCGACAAGGCAGCCGAAGAGCTGCGCACCTTCCAGGAGCTAAAAAAGCAGCAGGAGGGCGCCGCCGTTCCCGAAGACATGGAATGGTGCCAGTATGCCGAGCTTTACGACCCGATCGATGCCCCTCCTTCCGCTCCCCTGGCCGCGCCGGTTTACCGCGATGAAAAGCTGGCGGAGGGCTTCGACGGGCCGGGGGCGGGAGTCGCCACGCTGCTTGACGCCAATGGACGCCCCGACCTGATTGCGTGGTCTGCCGGCCGTACCGCCTTGTTCCGCAACGGTCGCACGCTGGTAGAGAACTCCGGCTTGGAAGAGCTGCGCGACGTCCGATTCATCGCGCCCGGCGATTTCGATAATGACGGCCTGCCCGACCTCTGCGTAGTGACCACCACGGGCGCCGCGCTCTACCGCAACACCGGAACCCGGTTCGTGAAATATGCCGATCTGGCAACCGGCTCCTTCCGCAAGGCGGTATGGATGGATTACGATCACGATTACGACGACGACCTGATCCTGATCGGCGACCAGTCCCGGCTGATGCGTAACAACGGCGAAGCCGGGTTCAGCGATGAAACAAAGCGGTTCCCTTTTGTTTCGGGACGGGCTGTGGACGCCGTGCGGTTCGACCTGGAGCCCGATACGCCGGGGTTCGACCTGGTGGTCTCCTACCTCGACCGCCCTGGCGTGCTTTACCGGGACTTGTTGGGCGGAACTTACCGGGCCATTCCTCTCAATGTACTGCCACCGGATGCCCATGGGCTGTTAGCGGCCGACGTCAACCACGATAGCTATACCGATCTGGAGTTTGAACCGGATGGACTGCTGCTGAACCGCGCGGGCGACCTGCAAACCGCGCCTGGGCAGGACAACCCAGCCGGCCATCGCGCATTCCCCGCCGCTGCCGCCGCTGCGGATTTCACAGGCACAGGGCGCCTCGATCGGGCGCACATCGAAAGCGATGGCAGCCTGGTGCTAGCTCACGATGTCACCCCGGCATACGGCAACTGGATCGACGTAGCGCTCACTGGCGTCAAGAATGCCAAGCTCTCCGTGAATGCCAAAGTGGAAGTGAAGGCCGGCGTCAGCTACCAAAAAATGACCTATGCGGGAGTGCCCTTGGTATTTCGCCTGGGCAGCCACACCAGCGTGGACACCGTCCGAATCACATGGCCGAATGGCCTCGTCCAGAACGAAATGAAGCCGGCGATCAACCGCGCGCTGTTGGTCAAAGAGGCGCCACGCCTGGCCGGCTCTTGCCCCATGATCTTCACCTGGAACGGCGCGCGCTTCCAGTTCGTCACCGACGTGTTGGGCGTAGCGCCTTTGGGCGCCAGCTCCGGCGACGGCCAATATTTCCCGGTGGATCACGACGAATACGTTTCCATCCCCGGCGCTATGCTGCAGCCTCGCGATGGCGCCTACGAAATCCGCATGACTGAGGAGTTGCGCGAGGTTTCCTATATCGACCAAATCAAACTGCAGGCGTTGGACCACCCGGCCGGCGCCGAAATCGTCACCAATGAAAAGTTCAAGTCGCCTCCCTTTCCGGAGTTCCGCCTGTACGGATCGAATCGCCGCATCTATCCAACCTCAGCCCGGGACGGCCATGGAACCGACGTGCGCGCCGCGCTGCTGGCTCGCGACCAGCGCTACCCGGATGCGTTCCAGCGCGACCATGCAGGCGTGGCGGAGTTGCACACTCTCGACTTGAATTTTGCCGGCGCGGCCACCGGCGGAAAGGCCGTGCTGGTGCTGAACGGCTGGGTGGATTGGGCCGATGGCAGCACATTCCTCGCCGCCACACAGGCGCATCGCGACCTGGTGTTTCCCTATTTGCAGGTGAAGGATGCGCAGGGGAATTGGAAAACCGTCATCGAAGATATGGGGATTCCCTCGGGCAAGCCGAAGACCATGGCGGTGGATCTCACCGGCAAGTTCCTCTCCGCGTCGCGCGAAGTACGCATCGTGACCAACCTGTGCGTCTACTGGGACGAGATCTACCTGTTCGAGAACAATGCGCCGCCCCCGGCGCGCCTTACGGACATCACGATGGCCTCCGCCGATTTGCACTTTCGGGGCTTCTCGCGCGCCACCATCGACCCCGAACGGAAACAGCCGGAGGCATTCGATTACCAGGCGACCAGCGCGATTTCGATGTGGAACCCCACACCCGGAAATTACACGCGCTACGGCCCCGTGCAGGACTTGCTGCGGGAGCCCGACGATCGCATGGCGATCCTGGGATCGGGCGACGAGATCCGTATGCGCTTCCGCGCTGCCGGTCTACCCGCGCTGCCACTTGGATGGAAACGCGATTACCTGCTGCTGGTGGATGGCTGGGCCAAGGACGCCGACGCCAACACGGCCTTCTCGCAGTCGGTGCTGCCTCTGCCTTTCCATGCAATGAGCCGATATCCGTACCCGGCTGGCGAGCGCTATCCGGACGACGAAGCGCACCGTGCCTACATTCGCGAATATCTGACGCGTCCTGCGCTGCGGCTATTACGGCCCGTCGCGCCGGGCGAACCTGCTACAGCCACGAGCCGTGCGGGCGCGCCGAAAACGTAAGATGTGTGCCCGCCGATCAAGCCCGGCGCGCTCGCCGGCGTTGCACCAATTTTCCTCCTGGCCACCCGCTGCTGCCAGGAGCGCCGAACGGTCCGCCTCGACACGGTATGCCGCCGAGGACGGGAACTTCGGCCGCGCCAAGCCACTCTAATGGATATGCTTTGGAACGACCTCCGCTACGCCCTCCGGCTGATGCGGCGCAGCCCCGGCTTCACAGCTGTGGCAGTGCTCTCGCTGGCGCTCGGAATCGGCGCCAACACGGCCATCTACAGCTTGTTCTACACCGTGATGCTGCGCCAACTCCCGGTGGAGCATCCGGAGCAGCTCGTGGAGTTGGTCCGTGATTCACCGACCGAACTTCATTGGCCAGGGTATTGGGCATGGGATCAGTATGCGTACCTGCGCGATCACAATCACGTTTTCTCGGGGATCACCGGCATGGGGTTCGACAATCTGGCCGCGATGCGCACCGAGGGTTCCGATCCGGAAACGTTGATCGAGGAGAGCGTGCCGGGAAATTACTTCCAGGTGCTCGGGCTGAATCCGGCGATCGGGCGGCTGATTGGTCCGGAGGATGTCCCGGCAAGCGGGGATGGAGACGTGGCGGTGGTGAGCTGGTCTTATTGGACCCGGCGGTTCCATCGCGATCCGGTAATTGTGGGCAAGCGGATCTTTTACAATGACTCGCCGAAAATCGTCATCGGAGTCGCGCCGCGCAACTACGTGGGTCCGCGGGTAGGTTCCCGGACAGACCTTTGGATTCCGGCGGCGCACTACGGTCTCACCATGCTGGCGCGTTTGAAACCGGGCGTGACCATTCACCAGGCGCAAGCTGAAATCGCCGTGGCGTACCAGGCCATGCTGGAACAAAGCGCTCTGCGAAGCATGAATCCGCGGGTGGAAACGAGAATGGAATTGTTGCCGGCGGGCGCGGGCCTGGCGCGTGTGCGCGACCAGTACGGCAAACCGCTGGCGCTGCTGACGGCCGTGGCGGGCCTGCTGCTGCTGCTGGCGTGCATCAACATGGCGAGCATGCTGCTGGCGCGGTCGGCGGGACGACAGCGGGAACTCGCCGTGCGGGTGGGGCTGGGCGCCGGCCGCGGCCGATTGGTGCGGCAGATGCTGACCGAATCGCTGCTACTTTCCGGAACCGGCGCGGCGGCCGGCGCGGCGGTGGCGTATTACGGCGTCGGCGTCCTAGTGCGCATCATGGCGAGTGGCCGCGCATTCGAGCACATTGAGATCGAGGTTCACCCCGACCTGAATCTTGTGTTGTTCACCGCCGGAATCGCGCTGCTCACCGGCCTTCTGTTCGGATTGGCGCCGGCATGGTACGCGTTCCGCGCGGAGCCGGCAATGGCCTTGCGGCAGACCGGAAGGGGCGGCGACACCTGGTTTTGGCGCTGGTTCGGAAAGGGGCTGGTGGTGGCGCAGGTGGCTCTTTCGATTTTCCTGGTGACCGCTGCCGCCGTCTTTCTAAACCACCTCGCTCGGCTGCGGAATCTCGACCTGGGTTTCCGCAGCGACCATGTGCTTCTGGTGAATGTGGATCCCAGCCACAGCGGGTACAATCGCGAGCAACTGATCGCAGCCTACCGGGAGATCCTCACGCGGCTGGAGGCCGTTCCGCGAGTGCGCTCGGTTTCGATCACGGGCTGTACTCCGCTGCAAGGCTGCGGGGCGGGAGGCCGCTACCTGTTCGCGGAAGGCCACTTGGAGCGGCCGGAGGAGCGGCTGCGGACGGCGGTGGCGTTCGTGTCGCCGCGATATTTCGAGACGCTGGGCACGCCGCTGATCGCGGGGCGCGATTTCAGCCTGCGCGATGCGGGGCGGTCGCGCGTGGCGATCGTGAACGAGAAGATGGCGCGGCATTATTTCCCGGGAGCGGACCCGATCGGGAAGCGCGTCGCGATCGACCGAAACCCGAAGGACGGTGGATGGTTCGGCAGCGATGAGCCGTACGAAATCGTGGGAGTGGTGGCGGACATGAAGGCGGTGGAGCTGCGCGAGCCCGCGTACCCTTTTATCTACTTCAACATGTTCCAGGAGAACCGGCTGGCCAATCAGTTCCAGTTGCGCACCGCGGTGGATCCGGAATCGGTGGCTGGGACAGTGCGGCGCATCGTGCGGGACGTCCTGAAAACGGCGCCGGTGACGAGGGTCGCAACGCTCGCCGGCCAGGTGGACTCGAACATTGTTCCCGAGCGTCTCATCGCAACGTTATCCGAGTTCTTCGGCTGCCTGGGCGCGCTTCTCGCCGGCATCGGACTTTACGGCCTGCTGGCCTACTCAGTGGCGCGGCGGACCAACGAGATCGGTGTTCGGATGGCGCTGGGCGCGAGGGCGAGCGATGTAAACCGGCTCGTATTGGGAGACGCGCTGGCAATGGTGTGCGGGGGGCTCGTGGTTGGGGCGTCCATGGTGCTTTGGAGCAGGCCGCTGGCTGCGAGCCTTGTCCAGGATCTGAAGTTCGAGAGTGCGGGGCCGCTGGCCGTTGGGGGCGGGGCGATCGTCGTGGTCGCGCTGCTGGCCTCGTACGTCCCGGCGCGGCGGGCGGCCAATGTGGACCCGATGGTGGCGCTACGGCACGAGTAAGGTGGCGAGGATGAGGCGTTTGCGGCCTAACTAAAGCCATTGGCCCGGGACGTGGAAACCGGTAGTCCGATTGAACGGGAATCCGGAATCCGCGGTGAGGACGCCGATGGCATCGATCCGGATGGGCAGCGCGGCGCGGCGGCGTCAGCCGACGCCGCGAGGTTGGTCCGGAAGACGCTCGCGATACTTCCCAGCGCCAAGGCTAGCAGCGCCGGGCGCACGGTGCGAGTGCATTCTTCCCAATCACGCTCTTCGCCAGATACGCCACGCCCACCGACTCCAGCTCCGGCGTGCGGCCGCCGCTATCCGCCGTGAGCGTCGCCTTCCATTGCACGAAGCGCGCCGCGGGCGATGCGATGCGCCAGCCTTTTGGCGCGATCACCGCGTCCGACCAAGGGCTCCAGTTCTTTTGCGGCTGATCCGGATTGCCGCTGCGCGTTTGAATCGCGACCCACCGTTCAGGCGCGCTTCGAAGCTCACGCGGCCCCACAGCGAGATCGCCGTCGTTGTCGGAATACCACCCGCACATCGAGTACATAGAGGAATCGAACACGTACACCTTGCCCACATTGGCGGTGGCCGCATTGAGCTGCCCATCCCTTCCCTTGTGGAACGCTGTGATCTGCGTCGCCGGCGCATTGGCAGCGCCGGAACGTCTCGGAATTGCCCGCCGGACTCTCCGTCGGCGAGGCCGACAGCCGGAGGATGCAAGCTTTGTCTGTCAGAAGCGGCTTACCGTACTTACTGCAACGTGAAAAAATAAAACCGAGGCTCCAATGACGGATACGAAAGGACTGCTCTCGGATGAGCTTCTGCATCGAGTGGAAGAAACCGCTCGTGCACAGAACCGCCAGCCCGCGGAAGTAGTCGCAGAAGCGGTTGCGAAATACCTTGAGGAACAGAGTTGGCGGCAGTATGTCGAGCGCAACGAGATGAGGGCGCGGGCAAAGGGCATCGGCGAAGACGACGTTGACCGGCTCATTTCCGAGGTGCGCCAAGAAAATAGGCGCTGATTGCTGCGCGTCACAGCCGATACCAACATCCTGATCTCCGGCATCAATTTCCGGGGAGGAAAGCCCTTTCAACTTCTTGAAACTCGCGCGTGAGGGCAAAATCAACCTCGCGGTATCGGATGCGATCTTGGATGAAATGGCGGATGCGCTTGCGCGTAAATTCGATTTCACGCCAGAGGAAATTGCAGACGCCCGCAGGCGAATCGCAGCATGGCCAGGACGGTAAGGCCAGCAGTGCAGATCGACGTCGTCAAGGAGGATCCGCCCGACAACCGAATCCTTGAATGCGCAGTCGCGGCGGGCTCCGAATTTATCGTAACCGGAGACAAGGACTTGCTCCGGCTCGCGCGATATTACAGCATCGCGGATATGCGGGCTATGATCGGGCCTACCGCCGGCCACCCTCAGGCCAATTTTGCCAATCGGTATTGGCAGGTTGCGACGGGCAATAGAGGCCAACATCGCACGTGGCGAGGACTTGGGCGAGTTGCCGGAATGTTTCCGAGCTTCTTGCACGATCTCCGCCGGCAAGGTTTGGGTGATGCCATTCCTCAAGCTGTAACAATTGAGTCATATCAGGAAGAACGCTGATGCGCCGGTCTTGGTAAGTGGCAAGCAATTGTTCGCGCGCAACCTCGGATAGGAAACGGCAGACCTCGAAAGTCCGGACTTGAGGCGGCTGTTCGAGATTCACACCCACGCGCGCGAACTCATCCAGCGACGGCAGCTGCCATGCGAATCCGCGTATACCGATTTCGCTCGCATCTTCGGCGGGCATCTCGCCGTTGTCGGCGTCTTGCCATGCGCCTGGGTCGATGGGAAAGACGAAGCGGGAGTCATTATTGGGGTTCACTGGCGTCCGGTAAAGTACTTTGTCACTTCCAGCAACTCCGTTGCCATCAACGGAATACCAGACGTTTGGGCGAAAAACGATTTGAATTGAAAACAGTCGATTCTGCTTAAATTGCGTTGCGTCGAGGCGGCGGAACAATGGTGGGATGAATGTCGGTCGAACCGTTTTCTCGCGGTTGATTGCCCACCTCTCGCACATCGAGTTCCAGAAATGTGTAGCCCGCTATGATGGCGATCATCACTTCAGAAGCTTGTCTTGCTGGGATCAGTCTCTGGCGATGGCTTTCGCTCAGCTCACTTATCGCGAGAGTCTCCGCGACATTGAGGCCTGCTTGGAGTCAATGAGCGGCAAACTCTACCATATGGGATTCCGTAGCCGGATTGCGCGCTCGACATTGGCGGACGCTAACGAGGCTCACGACTGGCGCATCTTCGCCGACTTCGCACAGCGCCTGATCGCTACTGCCCGACCTTTGTACGCCGGTGCTCCGATGGGTGTCGACTTGGATGCGAGCTTGTACGCGTTAGACTCCACCACCATCGACCTGTGTCTTTCGCTGTTTCCCTGAGCTCGTTTCCGGCGGCACAAGGCTGCCGTCAAGATGCATACGCTCCTGGATCTGCGTGGCAATATCCCTACGTTTATCGGCATTACAGACGGCAAAGTGCACGACGTCAATATGCTGGATGAGATTCTGCCGGAGCCTGGTGCGTTCTACGTCATGGACCGCGGCTACGTGGATTTCGAGCGCCTCTACGTCTTCACGCTCAGCGCGGCCTTCTTCGTTGTGCGCACCAAGTCCAACGTCTTGCTCCAGCGCCGCTACTCGCATCCGGTGG
>PLDF01000078.1 GCA_003135055.1 Bryobacterales bacterium
AGACGGTTTCGTCCTGGGGCTGAAAATGCCGGCGGAGTTGTTGCATCTCGACGGAGGCGTTGGGTAGTTCGGGATAGTCGGGGCCCGGGGAAACGGCGTCGCCCAGCAGGAGGAGTTTGCGGCTGGTGTCGTGCGAAGGCTTCGAGGCGGCCAGCATCAGCAGCGACGGCGCGGAGACGATGTCCGCGTCTTCGATCCAGTAGTGAGGCTTGGTCGTATCGGTCAGAAGGGTTTCGAAGTTGAGTTGGCTGAGAACGCCGTCGCAGAGGATGACCACCTTCGCATTGGGTGGCAGCGCGCTCTTTGCTGGTGCGACGAGGATGCGATAGAGCGCGAGGCCGTCTGGGTTGGCGGAGGTGAGCGGATCTTCCGGTCCCAGCAGCGCCTGGCGGTAGCGTTCGACGATGCGCGTGATCTCGGCTTTGGCGGGCAGGGGGAAGACGGTGGTCTTCTTCCGCGTGATGGCCCAGAGCCAGGACTTGTTTTCTCCCAGCCAGTAAAAGAGCAGCGTCGCGTCGGCTCGGGACGCGATCGCTCCGGGATGCAGAGAGGCCGCCTGGATGGATTTGCTCCCGACCGTCACCCCAAGCCCCTGCTCGAGGGTGCGGGCGCGGCTTTGGTCGGCGGCGGCGAGCGCTGCTTCTTCTTTGCCCTGCGATATCAGCAGACGAATGTAATCGTCGTAGATAGGCGTGGCGTTCGCGAAGTAAGGAAGTTTCGAATCTTCGTTTTTGATCTTCGCCCGCGCCGACTCAAAGGTGGCCAACGCGGTCGCGTACTTCTTCTTCGCGTCGTCGATGCGGCCTTGTTGTTCGAAGAGCCGGGCCAGCTCGTGCTCCGCGTCGAGGCGCATGGTGATCTGGCTGGCCGGATCGGCCTCGACCTGGCGAAAGAGCGCCTCCGCCTGCTGATCCTGACGCCGCGCCGCGGCGATGCGCCCCTGCGCCAGCAGGACGTCGAGCGCGTCGAGACGGTTGCCATTAGCGCGGATCAGGGGGTCAAGTTGGCGGAGGTAGCTGTCGGCGTCGCTGAGTTGATTGAGCTCGATGGAAATGTGGNNCGGCGATATGAGTCTTCAGCCCGCAACCATTCGCCGCCATCCTGGAAAACATAGGCGGTGGTCGTGAGCCAGATGATAGCCTCACGCACATCCCCCAGAGCCACTGCTCTTCGCTCTGCATCCTGGAGCAAGGCTAAGGCGCGAACTCGGTCACCGAGACTGTAATAAGCCCAACCCAGGTTGCCGATGTTGGTGAGAAGGATGTCGTCAGCGCCCAGGGACGCCGCAATCCGATTCGAGGCATTCAGCCAGTCGATGGTTTCGTCAAAGTGCTCCACATATAGGTTAGTGTTCGCGAGATTGGCCAACGCTCTCGCCTCGTCAAATGGCTGTCTGAATTCGCGAGCAATGGACAGTTCCTGTAGACCAAAATGTGAAGCTTGCTCGTATTGGCCTCGCTCAATGGCAAGGGTCCAATGGGCATCGAGGACGTGGCTGCAAACAGCGCGACCCATCGAGGGACAGAATGCATCGGCTTCCGCGAGGTATTGTCTTGCGGCTGCATATTTGTGCAGGTAAGTATTTGCCCCGGCGAGGAGGGACAATCTGCGTACTTGAAGGTCGCGGTCGGTTGAGGATGGGAGGTCATCGGGGAGGATATCAAGGACCTGCTGGCTCAACCCGCGCCACGAGGCCGACTGAGCCTCAAGGATTCTGAACTTTACGAACCACTCCGGACTCGTGGCGTGGTATCGGTCTGCTAACTCGCCGGCAACTTCCTGGCTAGCGGCTAGCTCACCGTGTTGAAACATCAGCGTCGTACGGTCATATTCCTCTTCAACGGAGAGCGCACGGTCACCTATGCATGATGCGGTTACAACAAGGGAAGCGACAATCCCGACTATCCTCCGCCCTTTCNNCCCCGCCGCTGCGTTCCCGTGCCCGATGCAGCCCATCTCGATCTCCAGCATGGTCAGGCTGATTTTGGTCCGCATCGGGATGCCCGTCTTTTTGTTGGGATCCCAGTGCTCGATACGCAACACGGCCAGAAGGATCCGCCCAAAGCCCGGAATTTCGATAACGTGGCCGCAAGGCCGCCCAAAACGAGATGGCTCCGCCTTGCTGACCAGCGAGCATTCGAGAGATGCCTCAGGTTTGGAATCCGATGGGAGTTGATTGTAGCGTCCGAGGATCGCGGGGGGAAGGTTCTGTCCCCGGATGCCCGCGTATTGCTTCTCGACGCGCGCGCGGAATCCGGCGTCCTTGAGATACGGAGCGTCCTTCGTTGGTTTTGGTCCCAGGAAATCGAGGTCCAGGTCGACATCCACTTCTTTGCCGGCGATGCGCAGGTTTTCAAAGCGCGTGCCGAGAAAAGTGACTGTGGGCACATAGCCCACGAGGGGATGGTCGGTGGAAATTTGCGACACGATGCGGTCCGCAGTAACCACGTCGAGGACGTTGAAGCCTTCGATGACCGCAGTCGCCAGCGTGTTGAAGCCGTGGTCCTTCTTTTGGTCGCGGTTGCCGGCCACCTGCGTATAGGAATGCCGGAAAGAGAAAACACCCTCCAGACGATAATCGCGAGCCCGCTCCGAGAGATAGCCACCATGTTTCTCTAGGCGGACGAAGGCCTGGGGCTTGATGGGCTGCTCAACCGGATGGTGCAGATGGCCCGAAAGGGCGTGCGCTTCCGCGTGATATTCGTGTTCCGGGTGTGGTT
>PLDF01000242.1 GCA_003135055.1 Bryobacterales bacterium
ACCGATAGCCTTTTTGGCTGCGCTGCTGCGCATTCCAGGTGAGGACAGGGGCGAGTGTCCGCCAGTACTCCGCGGTCTCACGCCGCAGAGCGTCATACATCGCCTGATCTGCCGCGTTGGGTTCGGAGGTCGTGAGCGAAATCATCGATTGGATCTGACGGCGTGCATCGACCAACGCCAGGCGGCTTTGTTCCGCTGCAGCGGGGTCCGGCTCCAGCAGATAATCCCGAACGTACGTGCCTGAGAGATAGATGGCCGCCCGGAGCTCGTCGAGCCTGGTCGCCCGTCCCAGGAATTCCCCCAGGATGTCTTCATTGTTCGACTGCAAATGCGAAATGACGTGGACAGCGTTGATCCCGGAAAGCACCAGCAGCGTGAGCAGCACGCCAAATCCCAGGGCCAGAGCCACCCTGGTGGTAAGAAGCCGCCGCACAGTTTGCCGTCTATGCTCGTTTACAGGCATTACTTACACCTAGACCACCGCATCCCGGCTCGAAGGGATGACGCCTTTGCGAATCGCATAAAGAATCAGATCGGCCAGACTGTGGAAGTTGAGTTTCTGAAAAATGTGCTGGCGATGGCAAATCACAGTGGTGGGGCTAAGGTCGAGAATGGTGGCAATGTCTTTGTTGGATTGGCCTTCGGCCAGCAACTGCAGGATCTGCCGCTCGCGGCTGGTCAGCAGATCGTAGCTGTCTTCAATCTGGCTGGCTTGCAGGTACCGCGTATACTCGTCTGCCAGCACCCTGCTGACTTTGGGGCTGAAGTAGGCCTTCCCTTGCGAGACCGCGCGCACGGCTTCCACGATCTCGAATTCCGCCGAACCCTTCAACACATAGCCGCGTGCGCCGGCCTTGAGAGCGTTGAGGAGATAGCACTCATCGGCGTGGACAGTCAGCATCACAAGTTGAACTTCGCTCAGCTTGCCTGAGATCTGGCGGGCCGCTTCAAGGCCATTCAGAGTGGGCATGCTGATGTCAAGAATGGCGACGTGTGGAAGTTCACGTTCCGCCAGTTCCACCGCTTCCCGGCCGTCGGAAGCTTCCGCAACTATTTCGAACCCAGGCTCGTGTGCCAGCAGCGCACGCAAGCCTCTGCGGATGATCGCATGATCGTCCGCGATAAGAATCCGCACAGAAGGCATACGTTTTCCTTTTGGAGTGCTCGCTGCCATCTTACGGCGAAGTCGCGCCAGAGGAAATACCCTAAACGAAGTAGTTTTGGCCCTGAAACAGGAGAGCCGGCATATCTGTTGGCGAATTCGCCGGGCGTCTCCCCCGCTTTTTTCGAAAAACTCCTCAGATTCTGGTATGTGTTTTTGGACGCCGGGCCTGTACGATCATTTTCATGGCAGTTCACTCGGAAGAATTGTGCCTCGGCACAGTCCCGCGGCAAAGCGAACGCCCTTCGAATTCCTTGCGTTTTGAAACATGAGCCCAATGTCGCCAATGGTCAGCTTGTCAACGGTTTTTAGATGCACTCCGCCGGCATATTGTCGATTTCGGAGACACCGTTGAGATCGGGCGGCTCCGGATGCCTGGGACATCTTTCGCGGCGACTGCCACGGAGTTCTGTCGGCGCATCCTGAGCTAGCAGTCAGGTTCGCCGTCTAAAGACGAACGGATCCGGCCGGAAGAGAAAGAGCCATTCGAATCAATGGAAAGCCGACGCCCTACCGCGAACTACCGGACAAAATACCCCAGTTCGGGTATTCCTCATTTCAGCATCTCGCCGTATCTTAATTTCAGGCACACACATTCATGCCACTCCCGCCCGAAACTCTCGAAGCCATCTGCCAGTTCGACACCTGCACCATCGCCAACGCCATCGAACAGTTCGGTGTCCGCCTGCGCAATGAAGGCTATACCCAGCCCGGCTTGCGCTGCCTCACCGGCGGTTGCACACCCATCATCGGATACGCCGCTACTTGCCGCGTCCATTCCGCCGACCCTCCGGTCCGCGGCGGCGTCTATGTCGAATCCACCGCGTGGTGGGCAGGTATCGAAAAGCTTCCAGCGCCGCGCATCGCCGTGATTCAGGCAGCCGGCGAGGATGCGGGCGCATCCACCGTCGGCGAAGTCCACGCCGCCATCTTGAAAGCGTTTCACTGCTCCGGCGTCATCACCAACGGCGGCGTGCGCGACCTGCCGGCCGTCAAGCGCATGGGCTTCCCCATGTTTGCGCGCCACGCCTCGCTATCGCATGCCTACGCCCATCTGGTAGACATTGGACACCCCGTTGAAATCTTCGGTCTCGAGATTCATTCCGGCGATCTGATCTACGCCGATTGCCACGGCGCCCTTTCGATTCCTCTCGCCATTGCGCTCGGAATTCCCGAAGCCGCCGCGCAGATTCGAGAGCGCAAACGGCGCATCGTCGAAGTTTGCCGAAGCCCCGGCTTCTCGCCCGAGGGCCTTCTGCAAGCCATCCGGAGCGACTCATGAACAAATTCGCCGCCGCGGCCGTAGTTCTGGCCGCCGTTTTCGCCACCTCTTGCTCGCATACCACGGCCTCGGAAGGCGCCAACGGCGCCGCGGCTGAGGTTCCCGCCGTCGCCGTAGCCCAGGTCAAGACCGAGGATCTCTCCCGCACTCTGGTGCTCACCGCCGAGTTCAAGCCCTACCAGGAAGTGGACGTGATGGCGAAAATAGCCGGCTACATCAAGCAGATCAACGTCGATATCGGCGACCGCGTCACTCAAGGCCAACTGCTCGCCACGCTTGAGATCCCCGAAATGGCCGACGACCTCAACCACGCCAACGCCTCCGTGGAACGCAGCCAGGCGGGCGTCAGGGAGGCGCAGGACGAGCTCACCCGCGCCAAATCCTCGCAGGCCATCGCCGACCTTACTTACCAGCGGCTCAACGACGTCTCGAAGCAGCGCCCCGGCCTGGTGGCGCAGCAGGAAATCGACGACGCGCACAGCAAGGCTCTGGTGGCGCAAGCCCAAACCGCCGCCGCCAGCTCAGCCGTGCAAGCCGCCGGCGAGCAGGTGCATGTGAATCAGGCGGATGTCGCCAAGGTTCACACCCTCATGGATTACACCCGCGTGACCGCGCCCTTCGAAGGCGTAGTGACCAAACGCTATGCCGATCTGGGGTCCATGATTCAGGCCGGGACTGCCTCGCAGACGCAGGCGATGCCCGTGGTTCGCATCTCGCAGAACAATCTGCTGCGATTGATTTTGCCGGTGCCTGAATCGGCCGTGCCTACGATCCATATCGGTCAGCAGGTGGAAGTGAAAGTACCCACCATGCACCGCAGTTTTCCCGGCCTGGTGCGCCGCTTCGAAGACAAGCTTTCGCTAGAAACCCGCACCATGAACACCGAAGTGGACGTGCCGAATGCCTCGCTGCTGCTCATGCCCGGCATGTACGCGGAAGTGGACCTCACATTGGCGCAGCGCAACAAAGCGCTGACTATACCAGTAACCGCGGTGGACATCGACGCTGGTAACGGCAGTTCCGGGGCTCCGGCTAGCGGCCAGGTAACAGTGGTCACGGCGAATAATCGCATCGAGCCGCGCAAGATTCTTTTGGGCATTGAAACAGCCAACGCGGTGGAAGTGCGGTCCGGGTTGAATGAGGGCGACATGGTGGTGGTGGGCAGCCGTTCGGGCTTGCAGCCGGGGCAGGAAGTGAAGCCCAAGCTGACTGACGTGGCGGCGGAGAAACAGTAATGTCCCGTTTTGCCATTCGTAACCCTTACTTCATAGTTGTGGTCTGCCTGATCATCGCCGTGGTGGGCGTCACCAGCTTAGTGAGCATGCCGGTGGACATGTTTCCGGCGATGGACATTCCGGTGGTGGTGGTGGCAACTTTTTATTCGGGCATGCCGCCGGAGCAGATCGAAACCGATATTACCAGCCGCTTCGAGCGCTTCTTTACGCTGGGCGCGGGCATTGAGCATATCGAATCGCGCTCCCTGCCGGGAGTGAGCGTGATCAAGGTCTACTTCCAGCCCGGAACCAATCCCGATTCCGCGGTGACTACGATTTCGAATCTGGCGATGGCGCAGTTGCGCCGCCTGCCACCGGGCACTTTGCCGCCGGTAGTGCTGAAGTTCGATGCCTCCAGCCTGCCAGTGTGCCTGGTGACCTTTAAAGGCGAGGGCCTGGACGAAACCCAACTGCGCGACCTGGCGCAATTCCAGGTGCGCAACCAGATCGGCGGCGTGCCCGGCGCCAGCGTGCCTCAGCCGTTCGGCGGCAAATATCGACAGATCATGGTTTACACCGACCCCTACAAGCTGGAAGCGCACCATCTGAGCTTGATGGATATGGTGCGCTCGGTGAACGGCTCCAACTTGATTCTTCCCGCGGGCGACGTGCAGATCGGCCCGCTCGATTACAACATCTACACCAACAGTCAACTCAGCACCATACCCGAAATCGACCAACTACCCATCAAAATGGTGGGCCAATCGCCGGTGCGGGTTGCCGATATCGGCCATGCCGAGGATGGCCATCAGATTCAGACCAACATCGTGCGGGTAGACGGCCAGCGCTCCGTCTACGTGCCGGTGATGAAGCAGGGCGGCGATACCAATACCATCGCCGTGGTGAATGGCATCAAGCAGGCCATCCAGCATCTCTTCGACGTCCCGAAAAGCCTGATTACGCGCGTCGTGTTCGACCAATCCATCTTTGTCAAGACAGCCATTGAGACGCTGCTGCACGAAGGCGCCATCGGGCTGTTTCTTACTTCCGTGATGATCCTGATCTTTCTGGGAAATATGCGCGCCACGCTGGCCGTATTCTTCTCCATACCACTTTCGGCGTTGGCGGCTATCATCGCCCTTTCCATTGGAGGCAGCTCCATCAACAGCATGGTGCTAGGCGGGTTGGCGTTGGCGTTTTCGCGCCTCATCGATAACTCCGTGGTGGTGCTTGAGAACATCTATCGTCATCTGGAATTGGGCGAAAGCCGCGTTGTGGCGGCCGAAAAAGGCGGTCAGGAAGTGGCCCTGCCGGTGCTTGCCTCCACCCTCACCACCATCGTGGTCTTCTTCCCGGTCACCTTGCTATATGGGGTGAGCAGGTACCTCTTCTCCGCCCTGGCGCTGGCGGTGGTGCTCTCGCTGATGGCTTCCTACGCTGTGGCGATGTCCGTAGTGCCCCTCTTTTGTTCCAAGTTCATCTCGGGACACCAGGGGGAACGACAGGCGGAACATCAGGCGCACGGCGAAGGAAATCGGCGGCGAGGGTTGCTCGAACGGTTCAATGCCTGGTTCAACCCCAAATTCGAAAGTTTTCTCAATCTCTATGACCGTGTGATCAGCGTCGTGCTGAAGCGGCCGGTGGCCATTCTCTTCGTTCTCAGCGGCGTCATTGTTGTGAGTCTTTTTCTCTTCCCGCTGCTCGATTTTGCGTTCTTCCCGCGCACCGACCCCGGCCAGTTCATGATGAACGTCAAGCTGCCGTCGGGCACGCGCATCGGGCTCACGGAACAGGAAGTAGCCAAGGTGGAGGATTTGGTACGCCACACGGTCTCGCCTGAAGACCTGGGGATGATCGTATCGAACATCGGATCCACGCCCGATTTTTCGGCGATTTACACCAGTAACTCCGGCATGCACACCGCCACCGTGCAGGTGAGCCTCAAGGAAGGTCACAAAACCGGCAGCTACGAATACATGGCGATGGTCCGCCGGCGTATCGCGCGGGAGCTGCCGGAGATCACCGCATACTTCCAATCGGGCGGCCTGGTGGACGCCGTGCTCAGCCTCGGCATGCCCGCGCCCATCGACGTGCAGGTGGCCGGTTCGAACCTGGCCGCCGGCTACCGGCTCGCCACGCAGCTTGCGCAGCAGATCCGCAAGATCGATGGCGTGGGCGATATTTACGTGCCGCAGGATCTCGATTATCCCGCCCTCCAACTGGATGTCGATCGCACCCGCGCCAGCGAGCTCGGTCTTTCACAGGAGGAGGTGGTGGGCAACGTGATCACCGCTCTCACTTCCAACGCCATGATCGCGCCCAGTTTCTGGATCGACCCCAAAACCGGCAACGATTACATGCTGACGGTGCAATATCCCGAGAACCAGATCCACAACTTCGACGATCTGCGCGCGATCCCTGTGCGTGGCAAAGGTATGCCCGAATCGACGCGTCTCGATAACATCTCCGCCATCCACCAGATCAAATCGCCAACCGAGGTGGACCATTACGCGCTTCGTCGCGTGATAGACATCTACGTGCAGCCGCTGGGCGAAGACCTCAGCCGTATCGCCAGCGCCATCGACGCCCTCACCGCGCGTACCAAGATCCCCACCGGCCTCACGGTGCAACAGCTTGGCCTGGTGCAGGGCATGCGCCAAAGCTTCCACCGCTTCGGCATTGGGCTGACTCTCTCGGTGGTGCTTCTTTACCTGATTCTGGTGGCGCAATTCCGTTCGTTCCTCGACCCGATTCTGATTCTCACCGCGGTACCGCCGGGGATCACGGGCGCCCTGGTGATTCTCTACGTGACTCAGACCAGCTTAAACGTGATGTCGCTGATGGGTCTGATGATTCTCATCGGCATGACGGTTTCCGACAGCATTCTGATTGTCGAATTCACCCGGCATTTGCGCGAGGACGGCATGAGCGTGCGGCAAGCGGTGGTGACCGCTGCGCGCGTGCGGCTTCGGCCCGTGCTGATGACCTCGCTCGCCACCATCATCGGGCTGCTGCCCATGGCCCTCAAACTTGGCGCCGGCAGCGAATCGTACGCGCCGCTGGCCCGCGCGGTGCTGGGCGGCATGAGCGTATCGCTCATGATGACCGTGATCATGGTTCCCGCCGCGTATTACGTGGCCTACCGCAAGCAAGACCTCGCGCCGGCTCCGGAGGCGGCGCGCTAAATGTCCGGCTTCGCCATTCGCAACCCATACTTCATCGTGGTGGTTTGCCTGATGATTGCGGTTGTGGGCGTCACCAGTCTGGTGGGCATGCCGGTGGATATGTTCCCGGCCATGGACATTCCAGTGGTGGTGGTGGCCACCTTTTACTCCGGCATGCCGCCGGAGCAAATCGAAACCGATATCACCAGCCGCTTCGAGCGCTTTTTCACGTTGGGCGCGGGCATCGAGCATATCGAATCGCGCTCGCTGCCCGGCGTAAGCGTGATCAAGGTCTACTTCCAGCCGGGAACCAATCCCGATTCCGCGGTGACTACGATTTCGAATCTCGCGATGGCGCAGTTGCGGCGTCTGCCGCCGGGAACTCTGCCGCCGGTGGTGCTGAAATTCGACGCGTCCAGTTTGCCAGTCTGCCTGGTAACGTTCGCCGGACAGGGGTTGAACGAAACCGAGCTGCGCGATCTGGCGCAATTCCAGGTTCGGAACCAGATCGGCGGCGTACCGGGCGCGAGCGTGCCTCAGCCGTTCGGCGGCAAATACCGCCAGATAATGGTCTACACCGACCCCTACAAGCTGGAAGCGCACCAGTTGAGCTTGATGGATACGGTGCGCTCGCTGAACGCCTCTAACTTGATTCTTCCCGCGGGCGACGTGCAGATCGGTCCGCTCGATTACAACATTTACACCAACAGCCAATTAAGCACCGTGGAAGAAATCGACGCGCTACCCGTCAAGATGGTGGGCCAATCGCCGGTGCGGGTTTCCGATATCGGCCATGCCGAGGATGGCCATCAGATTCAAACCAACATCGTGCGCGTCAACGGTCAGCGTTCCGTCTACACGCCGGTACTGAAGCAGGGCGGCGACACCAACACCATCGCAGTGGTGGACGGCGTCAAAGAGGCGCTCGGCAAGTTGGTGGACGTTCCCAATAACCTGATCACAAAGGTGGTATTCGATCAATCGGTGTTTGTGAAGACAGCCATCGAGACGCTGCTGCATGAAGGCGCCATCGGCCTTGTTCTGACGTCGATCATGATTCTGATTTTCCTCGGCAGCATGCGCGCCACAGTGGCAGTGTTCTTCTCCATTCCGCTTTCGGCGCTGGCGGCTTTTATCGCGCTGGCGCTAGGTGGAAACTCGGTGAACAGCATGGTTTTGGGCGGCCTGGCGCTAGCGTTCTCGCGCTTGATCGATAACTCCGTAGTGGTCCTGGAAAACATTTACCGGCATTTGGAAAGCGGCGAAAGCCCGGAAGTGGCGGCGGAAAAAGGCGGACGCGAAGTAGCGCTTCCCGTTCTGGCCGCCACGCTCACCACCGTGGTGGTCTTCTTCCCGGTCACGTTTCTTTATGGCGTGAGCCGCTATCTCTTTACGGCGCTCGCGCTGGCCGTGGCGCTTTCGCTTTTCGCATCGTTCGCCGTCGCCATGACGGTTGTCCCGCTGTTCTGCGCCCGCTTCATCAAGGCTGCACACCATGGCACGCCGTCGTCGGAACGCGAAGTAACGGTAGACCGGCCGAAGCCGCGGTGGTCGTTCGGCGACCGTTTCAACGTGTGGTTCAACGATCGCTTCGAAGGCTTCTTGAGACTTTACGATAAGGCCGTGGGCGGCGTGCTGCGCCGTCCCGGCTTGACGCTGGCGGCATTCGGCGTGGCATTCGCGGCTTGTCTGGCGGTCTTCCCGCTGCTCGGCCTTTCGTTCTTCCCTCGCACGGATGCCGGCCAGTTCGTGATTAATCTCAAAGCGCCTACGGGGACGCGCATTTCCGTCACCGAAAACGAAATCGCCAAGGTAGAGAGCCTGGTGCGCCAGGTGGTTGCGCCGGGCGACCTCGGCATGATTGTTTCCAATATCGGCGCCACCCCCGATTTTTCCGCGATCTATACCACCAACTCCGCGCAGCATACGGCGTTCGTGCAGGTCAGCCTGACGGAAGACCACAAGACCGGCAGTTACGAATACATGGCCCGGGTGAAGCAGCGCATAGCGCGCGAATTGCCTGAGCTGAGCGCTTATTTCCAATCCGGCGGCTTGGTGGATGCGGTGTTGAACATGGGCCTGCCCGCGCCCATCGACGTGCAGGTAGCCGGCTCCAACATGGAAAAGGCGTACGATACGGCGCTTGCGCTTTCCCGACAAATTCGAAATATCCACGGCGTGGCCGATGTCTTCGTTCCGCAAGACATCGATTACCCCGCGTTACAACTCAATGTGGACCGCACCCGCGCGAGCGAGTTGGGCCTCGACCAGCAGGAAGTGGTCGACAACATCATTACGGCTCTCACTTCCAACACCATGATCGCGCCGAGTTTTTGGATCGACCCCAAGACCGGCAACGACTATATGCTCACCGTGCAATATCCGGAAGACCAGGTGAAGACCCTCACCGATCTGAAATCCATTCCATTGCGTAGCGCAAGCGAGAAAGAGCCGACGCGCCTCGATATGATCAGCGCCATTCACAGAATCAAATCGCCCACGGAAGTGGACCATTACGCACTGCGCCGCACCATCGACATCTACGTGCGCCCGCTAGGCGAGGATCTGGGTAAGATCGCGAACGGCATCGACCGCATCATCGATCGGACGAAAGTTCCCGAAGGGCTCGACATCACGCTGCGTGGCATGGTGCAAGGCATGAGGCAATCCTTCACCCGCTTCGCTTTGGGGCTCTGTCTGGCGGTGGTGTTGCTCTATCTCATTCTGGTGGCCCAATTCCAATCCTTCATCGATCCGTTCATCATCCTACTGGCGGTTCCGCCGGGCCTGGCGGGAGTAATCCTCACCCTGTGGCTCACAGCCACCACGCTGAACGTGATGTCGCTGATGGGCGTAGTGATGTTAGTAGGCATCGCGGTTTCCAACAGCATCCTGATCGTGGAGTTCACGCGTCACCTGCGTAGCGAGGGCATGGCAGTTCGCGAAGCAGTGGCCACAGCTTGCCGCGTACGATTGCGCCCGGTGCTAATGACGTCGCTCGCCACCATCATCGGTCTGTTGCCGATGGCGCTGAAGTTGGGCGCAGGCAGCGAGGCTTATGCGCCGCTTGCCCGTGCTATCCTGGGCGGCCTCAGCCTGTCGGTGGCGCTCACGGTCTTCCTGGTTCCGGCGGCATATGTCCTGGTTTACGAGAGGTCTGAATGAAGCGCTCCTTTCTCATTGCCGCTCTGGCGGCGGGCCTCCGCGCGCAGACGCCGCCACCCCAGCGCCTCACTCTGGCGGACGCACAAAGGTTGGCGATCCAAAACAACCCGCAATACTCCGCCGCCAAATTCAACGCCGCCGCGGCTCACCAGGAGGCGCCGCAATATCGCGCGGCCAAGCTTCCCGCCATGACCGGTCTCATCACCGGCGTTGGCGCCGATAACGGCTCGCGCATCGCCGCCGGCCTGCTCAACAATCCTACCGTTTACAGCCGCGCCGCCTCAGGCCTGACCGCTTCGCAGATGCTCACCGATTTCGGCCGCACCAGCAACCTGGTCGGCATGGCCAATCTGCAAGCGCAGGCGCAGGATCAAGCCGGCGAAAACACCCGCGCAAATATCCTGCTTGCCACCACTCAGGCTTACTTCGCGGTGTTGGGCGCCGTGGCCGTATTGAAGGTGGCGGATAAAACCGTCGACGCGCGCCAGTTGGTGTCCGATCAGGTAACTGCTCTCGAGCAAGCCCAGCAGAGATCCTTGCTCGATGTCAGCTTCGCCAACGTAAATCTTTCCGATGCGAAATTACTGCGCCTGCAGGCTCAGAACGATGTTAACGCCGCCGAAGCGCAGTTGGCCACCGCCATGGGGCAACCCAATCAAACCGTCTTCGATCTGGCGGATGAGCCGATGCCGCCCGCGCTTCCCGCCGATCTCGCCCCGCTAGTAGCGCAAGCTGTCCAGAACCGCCCCGATCTCAAGGATCTCCAGCTGGAACAAGCCGCCGCCGAGCGCTTCACGAAGGCCGAGCGCGACCTCTACTTCCCAACTGTGAGCGCCGTAGCCGCCGCTGGCGTGGTTCCGGCTGGAGTGTCGGAGGTGCCGGACCGCTACGGAGCCGTCGGTCTCAACGTCAACATTCCGATCTTGAATGGCGGCCTCTTTAAGGCTCGCGAGAATGAAGCCGCGCTCAAAGCCAAAGCCGCTTCGCAAAACGTCAGCGACCTGGCCAACCGGATTATCCGCGACGTCCGCGTGGCATGGTTGAACGCCGGCGCCGCCTTCGAGCGCATCGCCCTTACACAGGAGTTGGTGAATCAGGCCACGCAGGCGCTCGATCTGGCGCAGACCCGGTATAACCTCGGGCTAAGTACGATCGTGGAGCTAAGTCAGGCGCAGCTCAATCAAACATCCGCGCAAATCGCCAACGCCAGCGCGCGCTACGATTACCAGGCGCAACGGGTAGCGGTGGATTACCAGACGGGAGTGCTGCGGTAACCTGACGCGGCGCACGCGCTCGTGCGCTGCTAGCTTAGGGGAGTTAGCAAGCAACATGGACACTCTCCCGGACTTTGCTTGCGCGGACTAGGCAACATCGTGCGGTCCCAGGCCGGATGAACGTGTGCGAAAGGCCGTCAGGGGGCACCTTTCAGCTCTGAAGCAGACT
>PLDF01000399.1 GCA_003135055.1 Bryobacterales bacterium
ACATTATCATTTGGCGGCGACAACCGCAACCCGCCGCATAGCCCAGCCCCTTCCGCAAGTGCTACGATCAATTCAAATTCTCCCTTGAGGCTTCGATGCAACGAAACACCGCTCCCCTGCTCTGTCTGTATCTCTTCTCCGCCGCCGCATCTGCCGCCGCATCCGGCAATGACATCGTCATCCATGCCGGCCGCTTGATCGATGGCGCCGGCGGTGCCCCACGAACGCAAGTCTCGATTCTGATCAAAGACGATCGCATCGCCAGCGTCCAGCCGGGATTCATAACTCCTCCCGGCGCCGAGGTGATCGACCTTTCCAAAGCCACGGTCCTCCCCGGACTCATCGACGCCCATAAGCACATGGCCGCAGCCCCCCGGCGCGGCGGCCGCGGCGCAGTCGTCGAACGGGGCGCCCGGACGAGTCTCGATGCCGTGCTCGCCGCCACCATTCCCGCGCGCCAGATTCTCGAAGAAGGCTTCACCGCGGTCCGCAGCGTCGGAGCCGCGGACGGAATCGATCTGGCTCTGAAGCATGCGGTGGATTCGGGCGTCGTGCCCGGTCCGCGTATGTGGGTTTCGCTCGAGCCGCTCAGTCCGTCCGGCGGCCATGGCGACCCTACCAATGCTCTCGATCCCAATCTGCCCTTCGACCCGTTGCGGCTCGCCCGCTCCGTCGTCACTGGCCCCATCGAGGTAATGGCCGCTGTCCGCGATCACCATAAGCGCGGAGCCGATCTGATCAAGATCATGCCCAGCGGCGGCGTGCTCAGCACCGGCGACAATCCCCATCTGCAGCTCATGACCAACGAGGAAATCAAAGCTGCCATCGACACAGCGCATGCGCTCGGCATGAAGGTTGCGGCTCATGCTCAAGGCAAAGCGGCGGTCGATAACTCGCTGCGGCTCGGCGTAGACTCGATCGAGCATGGCACTTACGCCGATGAAGAGTCGTTCGCCTTGTTCAAGCAGCACGGCGCCTGGCTGGTCCCCACGATTATTGTGGCCATGGCCACCATGGACCGGTCGAGCGCCGGAGAGACATCCGCCGAAGTGACCGCCAAAGTGAGCGAGGCTATTCGCTATAAGGACAAGATGGTGGCCGGCGCCTACGCAGCCGGAGTCAAGATCGCATTCGGCACGGACGTGGGACCCGGCGTCGACGTGCGCGAATTCGGCCTGTTGAAGAAGGACGGCATGACGCCGATGGACATCATTCTTTCGGCGACCCGCAACGCGGCGGACCTGATTGGAGTTCAGGATCGGATCGGCTCCGTCCAGGAAGGCCGGTATGCGGACCTTGTCGCCACAAGTGGCGATCCGCTCACGGACATCACCGAGCTGGAGCGCGTCCAATTCGTCATGAAAGGCGGCAAAGTGTACAAGCTCAACGGCAAACCAGTCCCCCAATAATTTGTGGGGCAGCCAATCCTGGCTGCAGCCGCCTTTCAGGCGGCTCTTTCGAACTCTGCGCGAGTTTTCGCACCCGCCCACCACCGGCTGAACCCTCCTACCAGCTCCCCGCGCCCCCGCATTCCGCTTAACTCCCTTGATACCGCGCCAACCCAGTAACTGTCAGTCCCCTCAACGCCTTGAGTATCCGCATACTCGTTTAACCTCCCGCTAACCGTCCGCGGCGATGTCGCTCACAAACCCAATCACGGCACTTACAAAATATTTCAAACCCCTAGATACAACAACTTACACTAACAAGCAATCAAACACCCATTCCCCCTCGTTGTAACTTAGTATTGACAAAACATATATGTCTTCACTTAGAAGGATTAAATCATCCAAATCGAACGGCGCCTGCTCTAAAGGGCCGTCCACTCCAGCCGGGAAGCGCAATTCCTCGCTCAACGCCATCCGTCACGGCCTATGCGCCAAATGTATCGTCGTAGAAGGCGAATCGCGCGAGAACTTCCTGATTCTCCTGCAGCAGCACGTCGACCGCTTCCGCCCCGCCGACGAAGTCGAATTCGGCATGATCGAGGAAATGTGCGCCGCTTACTGGCGCCAGCGCCGCGCCTGGTCGCTCGAAACCGGCATGTTCAATAAGCAGATGGCCCTCCAGCCCGACGCCGGGATGATGGACCAAATGGTCGTCGCCTTCGACACCCTTGCCGCCTCGCACTCTTTATCCCTGTTGCACCGCTATGAGACCCGCCTTCATCTCATGTACCAGCGCGCCCTCCGCACCCTCATCATGCTGCGCACAATCGATCAGCCAAACGACGATATGCCAAACGACCCTAGTCCCATTTCCGAACACCCGCCGGACGCAATAGCCAGCGAGACCCAAGCCGCCCCTGCTACGCCTGCTGTGCCAGCCGCGCCCCTCGCCAGTCCTGCCACGCCACCCGTGTCCGCCGCGCCACCAGCACCTGCCGTCCCCGCGCCCCTCGCCGCTCCTGCCACGCCGCCCGCGTGGGCCGTACCCGCCACGCTCAACCCGCCTTCCGCGCCACCCGATCTCGAATGTCAATCGGCGGACGCCGGCCTCGTTTACGCCGCGAATTTGCGCGAAGAAGACCACGATTGCATTACTCTCGTCTAAGCTGGATAATTACCAGAACGAGATAGGGGATACGATGAAGCGAATTCCATTGGCGGCTCTATTCGCCGGTATCGCCATGTTTGCCTGGGAATCCGTAGCGCACTTGGCTTTGCCCCTGGGACAGTCCGGCATCCACGAGCTCCCTAACGAACTAGCCATGCTCGGCGCCATGCACTCCACTCTGGGCGAAACCTCCGGCCTGTATTTCTTTCCGGCGATGGGCTCGGCGCCCGCCGCCATGGCTGAATATGACAAGAAGCTGGCCGTGAACCCCTCGGGGTTACTCATCTGCCATCCGCCGGGCGCCAAGAGTCTCACCGCGGCGCAAATGGGTACGCCACTCGTGGCGCACGCACTCATGCGTGCCGCGTTCACACTCGTGTGAACGCTTGTCCGTCTCCGAATAAAACTCCTAGACTAACCCCATGACACTCAACCTATCCCTCTTAGCCATCCTCACAGCCCTTGCGCTATCCGCTTCTCAAGACCGCATACTTGCTCCCATAGATCCCAACGTCGCTACGCCATTAGTAGGCCAGGTCCATCTCCTTGCGAAAGCCGCTTACGACCAGGGCGTCGCCGATCCTTCCATGCCGCTCTCCTACATCACCCTGCTCCTCAAGCCGGACCCATCCATCAGCGCCTTTCTCGACGACCTGCAAATACCTTCCTCGCCGAGCTACCACCGTTGGATCACTCCCGCCCAGTTCGGCGACCGCTTCGGTCTCACTCGCGCCGACATGGCTAAGGTCGTCGCATGGCTGGAGTCGCAGGGCCTCCAGGTCGACGATGTCGCGCAGGGCCGCCATTGGGTGACATTCAGCGGAACCGCCGCCGTAGTCGGCCGCGCGCTGCACACCGCCATCCACCGCTATCGGGTCGACGGAAAACTCCACTTCGCCAACTCCACTGAGCCACGCATACCCGCGGCCCTGGCGCCGGTTGTCGCGGGCTTCGGCGGATTGCACGATTTCGGGCCGGAGCCACTGGTGATCCTGTCTCCCGTACAGCCGCAAATGCCAGCGCCGAGTCGCAATATCTCGCCCGATTACAATACCGCCACTAACCACTACCTTGCGCCGGACGACTTCGCGACCATCTACGACGTCGCGCCGCTCTACGCCGCCGGAATCGACGGGACGGGGCAAAAAATCGTCATCCTGGGCGAGTCCGATGTCGATCTCACCGACCTCCGCGCATTCCGCACGCTCTTCAAATTGCCGGCCAACGACCCGCAGATGGTGCTCGTCGGCGCCGACCCGGGAACGAATGGCGCTCAAATCGAAGCCGATCTCGACCTCGAATGGTCGGCCGCGGTGGCGCGCAACGCGACCGTCGTCTATGTCTACGCCTCGTCGGTCTCGGTGGCCGCCGAATACGCCGTCGATCGGAACCTCGCGCCGCTGATGAGCGAAAGTTTCGGCGCCTGCGAGCAGTATGACTCGCCCGCGTTCCGCGCGGTGGCGCAGCAGGCGAACGCGCAAGGCATCACCTGGTTCGCCTCGTCCGGCGATGCCGGCGCAACCGACTGCGACCGGGCCGCCCTTACGCCGCAAGCCAACCTGGGCCTGACCGTGAGCCATCCCGCCAGCATCCCCGAGATCACTGCCGTGGGCGGCACTTCGTATGACGATTCGAGCGGCGTTTACTGGGCCGCGCGTAATGGCAACACCCTGGCATCGGCGCTCTCTTACATCCCGGAGCGGGCATGGAACGATTCGCGGACCGGTTTCGAAGCTACCGGCGGCGGCGCCAGCGCGTATTTCGCCAAGCCCCTCTGGCAGACCGGACCCGGTGTGCCGGACGACGGCGCGCGCGACCTTCCCGATGTTTCCCTGGCGGCTTCGCCGGTCAAGTATGCGTACCTCATCGAAAGCGGCGGATCGCTGCTCGCAGTCGGTGGGACGTCGTGTTCCAGCCCTTCGTTCACCGGCATTGCGGCGCTTATGAGTCAGTATCTCGCCGCCAGCGGTACGCAGCCGGGTTTGGGTAACATTAATCCGGCGCTCTACCGCCTCGCGCAATCGACTACCGATGTCTTTCACGACATCACCGCGGGCGATAACGAAGAGCCTTGCTCGCAAGGCAGTCCGGCCTGCGTAAACGGCCTGGCGGGTTACGCAGCCGGCAAGAATTACGACCAGACAACCGGCCTTGGTTCCGTGGACGTTTACAACCTGGTGATGGAATGGAACAGCGGCACGGCCAGTTCCACCACACTGGCCGCCAACCCCGGCTCCGCGGGTCTCGGCGATACCGTGCGGCTCACCGCCGCCGTGTCGGCCGGTTCCGGCGGAACCGCGCCCACCGGCAGCGTGGCATTCGTCGTCAATGGAACCACCGCCGGCGCTGCATCTCTGGCTGCGTCGGGCAGCACTGCCACCGCGTCCATCAACGTCACTGGGACGGCGCTTGCCGTCGGCAACGGCGCGGTATCGGCGCTCTACAGCGGCGATGGAATCTTCACCGGTTCGGCGGGGTCGGCCACTGTATCCATTCAGGCGCCCACCGCCAGCGGCTCTTACATTGTGCCCTTCGTAAACCCAAATCCCGTGCCGCCGGCCGCTAATGAATGGCCTTACGTAGTAGGCTTGACCGAGATCGCGGGAGTGAGTACCACGCTTACAGGCTTTACAGTAAATGGAGTTACGCAGACTCTAAGTGCGTGGACCAGCACTCAAATACCGGCTCACGGGACGGTCTTCGCGTCATTAGTCGGGTTGTTGGGGCAGACCGCTCCCATTAATCGTACGTTCGTCTTTACCGGAGTGGATGCGGGAGGTCTGAAGTGGACGCAGCAGATCTTAGTATCGTTCAGCGGCCAGACCGGACCCGCCTTCGGCCCCGCCATGTCGGTCGGCAGCGCGTCTGGCGCGTCGGTGGCGTACGATGCGCAGGCCGATCCGTCCTGCCGGTGGTACATTCCACTTACCGTGCAGGAGTTAGGCGGTTATTACATGCAGCTCTCGCAGCTTACCGCGGGCGGGACCGATATGACCAGCCAGATTCAGCCTATCTTCGGCACCACCCGGCTTGCGCCATACGGGTCGCTGCAAGGCAGCCTTTGCTTCAGCGCAGCCGGTTCGAAGGCGGTATCGGTGTCTCTGACGGGAACCATTGAAGACGGCTATTTGGGCGGCTCCATCTCCGCGGCGCTGCCGGCGCCGGCGGCTTTTTCGCCGCCTCCAGCGGATTCCCCGGCAATGTCGGTATCGCCGCAGACCGTAGTCATGCCCGCGCCCGATGGTTCCGGGAATAGCTCGTCGGCCATCGCCCTCGGTTTCACCGGCGCCGGAACGGGCTGGAGCACGTCGGTATCGCTGGCCAATTCGGCCCTGAGCTGGTTGAAGGCATCTCCGGCTACGGGCACTGGTTCTGGCATTGGGTCGGGGCAACTCACGTTGCAGGCTTCGGCTGCCGGGTTGTCCGCGGGCGCATACAATGCCACCGTCCGGATCGATGCGCCGAACGCAGTTCCGCCGGTGATCGCCATACCCGTGACGTTAGTGGTGGGCGCCTCGTCCACGGTTGCGATTACCGGTCTGCAAAACGCCTTCTCCTTCCAGGGCGTATTCGCGCCGGGAATGTCGATGAGCGTCTACGGAACCAATCTCGCTCCCGGTACGCAGGCAGCCTCCAAATTGCCTCTGCCGCTCACCATGCAGGGAATTACGGCCACGATAAACGGCGTCTCGGCGCCGCTATATTACGTTTCGCCCGGGCAGTTGAATATTCAAGTTCCGTATGAGATCGGCGCCGGCCCGGCCGTAGTCGCGGTCAACAACGGCGGGCAGGTGGCGGCATTTCCGTTAACCGTAACCATGACGGCTCCGGGTCTCTACAGCTCGGCGATAGACAATGCTACCGGCCTGCCGGCAGCCAGCGCATCCACGGGAGCGGTGCTGCTATTGTTCATGACCGGTGAAGGCGACATCACGCCATTCCTCGCGACCGGAGCGACGCCTTCGGCGTCGATCGCGAATCCGGCGCTGCTGCCCAAGCCGCGCTTGCCGGTGGCCGTAACCGTAGGAGGCGTGCCCGCGACGGTCTTATTCGCAGGCATCCCGTCGGGATTGGCAGGAGTGACCCAAATCGATATCGTGGTGCCGGCGAACGCGCCCACCGGTGCGCAGAATGTAGTAGTGACAGTAGGCGGTATCGCCGCTCCCCCCGTGACATTGACAGTCCAGTAGCGCGGCGACGAAACAGTGTCGCGGGGCCATGCCCTGCGACGAAGCAGCACCGCAGCCCCATGCCCAGCGACGAAACAGTGGCGCGGGGCCATGCCCAGCGACGAAACAGCACTGCGGGGCCATGCCCAGCGACGGAAACAGCACTGCGGGGCCATGCCCTGCGACGAAACAGCAACTGCGGGGCCATGCCCTGCGCCGGCGCAGTAACCCCAGGGCCATGCCCTGCGCCGGCGGGCAGTAACCCCCCCAGGGCCATGCCCTGCGACGGCCAGCCCCACGCCCTGCGCCGG
>PLDF01000397.1 GCA_003135055.1 Bryobacterales bacterium
GCTCGGCGTGACGGATATCGATCTCGGTGCGCAGCTTCTCTCCCTGATTGCGGTCGAAGATCCGCAGCGGAATGTTAATCCCCACGCCGAAGTAAATCGTGATGGGCGGGTTCCGGCCAAAATCCACACTGAACGTCGGATCGGTCGAGCCATTCGCTACCGCCAGCTTGTGATCGGTCTCGGCTTTATCCACCGCCTGCATGGCCGCGCGCAGATCGGGCCGGTCCGCCAAGGCGATGTCGTGGAACTGTTCCAGCGGCGAGAGGTTGTCGTCGAAATCGAAGCGGCCGGTCACGTCGAATTGGTCGATGGGCGTGCGCGCGTTGAGCAGCATCAGCATGGTGATCTTCGCCGTCCGCAGATTCACCAGCGAGGTTTCGTAATCCTGCTCGTATTGCACGCGCTGCAGGTGAATGCGCTGCAGATCCATTTGCGCCATATCGCCGGCTTGATAACGTTCCTGGCTGATGACGTATTCCTTGTCGAAGTAATCGCGGTTCTCAATGGAGAGCGCCAGTTGCGCCTTGGCCTGCAGCGTCTGCACAAAAGCCGCGCGCAGATTGAAGAGCAGGTTTCGCTCCTGATCGGCTTGCTGCGAGACCGCGATGGCGGTGGCGTCCTTCTGGCTTTGCAGACGCAATTCGCGCTTATGCTGGCGCTCGTGGAGATAATCGAAGACCACCGAGGGAAACGCGTAGGTGAATGGCCGGTAGGGCGAGCCGGAGGGTATCGGCTGAATTTGATCGGTGCTGATGGTGAAGTTCGGATTCGGGCGCAAGTATGCGGTGATCTCTTCGGCCTTCGATTCGTCGATATTGATCTGCCCGGCCATCAGCGTGGGATTGGCGGATATGAACTTCTGCTTCACCTGCTCCCAGGTGAGGGCCGTCTGGGCGTTGGTCTGGCCATGGGCGCTAAACGCGATCAGAGATATCAGGAATAAGGAACTATGGAAGCGCATGGAGTCTCCTCAGACCTGCAATGTGTCGCCTTCGCGCGCCACCAAGGCGTAGAGCACGGGCGAGAGGAAAATGGAAAGCAGCAGCCGCGAGGCCAGCCCGCCTACGATCACGATGGCGAACGGCTTCTGCGAATCGCTGCCGATTCCGGTGGACATGGCGGCCGGCAGCAGGCCGAAGCACGCCACCAGCGCCGTCATCATGATGGGGCGCAGGCGCAGCACCGACGCTTCGAGAGTCGCCGTCAGCACGTCGTGCCCTTCGAGCCGCAGCTTGTTGATGAACGAATAGAGAATGACGCTGGTCTGCACCGCGACCCCCATCAGCGCCACGAAGCCCAGCATCGACGAGACGCTGAAGTTGGTGTGGGTCAGATAGAGCGCCAACAGCCCGCCCACCGGCTCCGTCACCAGTACGCTGAAGAAGATGATCATGGGAAATTTCAAGTTGCCGTAGAGCGCGAACAGGATCAGCAGAATGAGCAGCACCGTCAGCGGGCCGATGACTTTCATCTGCTCTTGCGATGCCAGGTACTCTTTGTATTCGCCGCCCCAATCGAACTTGTAGCCGATGGGCAGCTTCACCGCGGCATCCACCTTTTTGCGAGCTTCGCCCACGGCGCCGGCCAGATCGCGGCCCTCCACGCTGAATTGGACGCCGATGTAGCGCGCGTTCGCCTCGCGGTAGATGAGCGCCGCTCCGCTTTCTTCCTTGATTTCGCAGAACTGGTCCAGCGGCAGATAATTGCCGTCGGGCGTGGCGATGAGCAGCTTTCTGATCTCCGCCGCGTTGCTGCGATATTGCTCCGGCATGCGGACCACCAGGTCGAACTGCCGCTCACCTTGGATCACTTCAGTGGCGGCCGTCCCGCCGAGCGCCGTTTCCACCAGCGTATTCACGTCGCTCACGTTCAATCCGAAGCGCGCCAGCTTGGCGCGGTCCGGGGTAATTGCGAGGCTCGGCTGCCCCAGCTCGCGGACAATGGTGATTTCGTTGATTCCGGCGGTATGGCCCAGAATCTCTTTGACCTGCACCGCTTTTTCTTCGAGGGTGGTCAGATCGGTCCCGAAGATCTTCACGGCCAGCGCGCTTTTCAGGCCGGTTTCGGCCTCATCCACGGCGTCTTCGGCAGGCTGCGTGTAGTTGAATATCACGCCTGGAAACGCGTGCAGCTTTTTCTGCAGGGCCTCGATGAGTTTGGGCTTGGTGCTGGTTTCGCCGCCCCACGTCTTATCGTTGTACGGTTTCAGGCCCACATAAAACTCGTTATTGTAGTAGCCCGTGGGGTCCGTGCCGTCGTCGGGACGGCCCAGCTCATTGGCTACCGTGGTTACTTGCGGGAAGCTGGACAGAACCTCGCGAATCTGCGGCGAGAGCTTGGAGGCTTCCTCGAACGAAATGGTATAGGGCGTGGTGGCGCGTACCCAGATAGCGCCTTCATCGAGGTGCGGCATGAACTCGCCGCCGATGAGCGGAATGAGCAGCAGCGAAGAAGCAAACACCGCCAGCACCACGACCACCGTGAGAAGGCGATGCCGAAGACAGGAGCCCAGCACGCGGCCATAGACCCGGCGGATCCACTCAAACACGATATTATGCGGCTCGTGAATGTTCTTGCGCAGGAAATACGCGCACAGCACCGGCAGCAGCGTCAGCGCGCACAAGAGCGACCCCAGCAGCGCGAACGACATGGTATCCGCCATGGGCTGGAACAACTGCCCGGAAGGACCGGTGAGCACATAAATCGGCAGGTAGCCCGCGATGATCACGGCGATGGCGTAGAAGATGGGCCGCTCCACATCGTGCGCCGCCGCTCGAATCACATCGACCACGTTGTACTGCTGGCCGCGCCTGGCCGCCAATTCGCGGAATATGTTCTCCACCATCACCACGGCTCCATCGACGATGATTCCGAAATCGATGGCGCCGATGGAAAGCAAATTCGCAGGGATGTGCCGCCAGTCGAGACAGATGAAACTGAACAACAGCGCGAACGGAATGGTGACCGCCACAATCAGCGCGGTGCGGATGTTGAACAGAAACAGGCCCAGGATGATCATCACCAGAATCATGCCGCGCAACAGATTGGCTTCCACGGTGCTCGTGGTTTCCTCGATCAGGCCGGAGCGGTCGTAATAGGGAACCACCTTGACGTCGGGCGGCAAGACGTGCTCGTTGAGATCCTTGGTCATGGCCTCGACGCGCTTCAGAATGACTTGCGCCTGTTCGCCGACGCGCATCAGGATGACGCCTTCGACGGCCTCATTCTGCTTTTCGTAGCCGAACTGGCCCAGGCGGTCGGCATGGCCGATCTGCACCTGAGCCAGATCGTGCACATAGACGGGGGTGCCGTTCTTTTCGGTGAGAACGATGTTACCGATGTCATCCATGTCGCGGATCAAGCCAAGGCCGCGGATGTTGTAGAACTGGCCGCCCTGCGAGTAGAAACTGCCGCCGGAATTCTGGTTGTTATTCGCCAACTGCTGGACGATTTCCGGAATCGACACGCCGTAGGCGAACAACTTGGTGGGGTCGGGCAGCACCTGATACTGCATGTCGGTGGCGCCGAAGCCGGAATCGTCGGCAACGCCCGGGATGGACTTGTAATGCCGCTCGAGCAGCCAGGTTTCGATGGTCTTCAACTCTTGCGGAGTGCGGTCGGGGCTTTGCACCACATAGCGGTAGACAAGGCCGCTGGGGCTGGTGAGCGGCGAAAGGCTGGGGACCAGACCGGCCGGCAACGTGGCGTCGGCCATCCGCTCGAACGCCTGCTCACGCACGAAATACGGGTCGGCGCCATATTCGAAATTCATGGCGATGAACGACAGGCCGTAGAGCGAAATGGAGCGCAGCGATTCGAGGCGCGGAATGCCGTTCAACTCGATTTCGACGGGAATGGTGACCAGCCGCTCGATTTCCTCGGCGGCGTGTCCGGGCCACTGCGTGATGAGCTCGACGTGCGGCGGCGCCAGATCGGGATAGGCGTCGATGGGCAGGTTGCCGAAAGAGATGGCGCCATAGATCATGAGCGCGAGCGACGCGATGACGATCATGAACCGCTGTTTGAGCGCGAAACTGACAAGGCGTGCGATCATGCGGTTTCCTTATTTGGCGGTATTGGCGAACTGCAGGAAGAGAGTTCCTTCGGTGACCACCGGTTCGCCTTCCTGCAACCCGCTGGCGATGGCGACCATCTTCTCCTGCTGCATGCCGAGAGTCACGGGGCGCTGCGCGAACTTCCCCGGCTGCCCCTGCACCTGCACGTAAACCAAGGGCTCGTTCTTTTCGTCGCGCAAGATGGCGGAGACCGGAAGCACCAGAATGTTGCGGCGCGTGCCTGAGTGGATGACGGCGTCCACGAACATATCCTTCTTCAGCAGCTCTTGAGGATTTTGCGTGACGATGCGGACGTCGGTAGTGCGGGTGGTGGGGTCGACGAACGACCCGATATAGGCGATGGTTCCGCGAAACGACTGGGTGAAGTTGGTATTGGTCATATCCACCGCATCGCCCATGCGCACGTTGGGCAGGTCCTGATCGAAGATGTGGCCTTGCACCCAGACCGTGCCTACTTTGCTGATGAGGAAACAGGCGGTCTGGCCGGCTTGAATCACGAGTCCGGGGGAAACCAGCTTCTGCACCACCGTGCCATCGATGGGCGAGCGCACGGCGAGCTCGGTATTGACCGCGTCGCCCTGTTTCTCGGCGTCGTCGATTTCGCGCTGCGTGATGCCGAAGATTTTGAGCGGCTGCAGGCTGTTCTGAACGTCGGTCATGGCGTCGTTGTAGTCGGCCACGGTGTCTTCGAAATCCTTTTGAGCGACGGCGCCGTGGTCGAGCAGCGTCTTGCTGCGATCGGAGATGCGCTTGGCCAGGTCGACGCGGTTGCGCGCCTTGCGATAGGTGGAGAGGGCGTTGACCACATCGGGGCTGGACACCCAGAGCAGCGGCTGGTTGGTGGTTACCTTGGCGCCATAGTCCACGAGGATCCGCGCGATGGGCCCATTCACCTGCGTGATGGCCTGGGTGGTATGGTCTTCGTCCCAATCCACGGTGCCCGTGGTGTGAATGGAGACCGCCCATGTGGCGCGCTGGACCGGCGCTATCTGCAAGTGCGCAAGCTGGTCCGGCGACACTTCGAAGTAGGCCTGCTGCGCGGCCTGCGCGGTGTAAACCCCGCTTTCCTGAGAGCCCTGCCGCTGACAGGATGTGAGGCCAAGCACCGCCCAAGCGGCGCCGGAAATCAATGCAAAACGGACCAGATACACGTGCGGATCTCCTCTATTTCCAAACCACAAAAAATACCCCCGGTATTTCCAAACCACGGAAAATACCCCGGCCTACGGTCTACGGGGACCGGACATGGATGTTGGAGTTAGGACTGAGATGGAGGGCCGCGCGATGAGCTGATAGCCAAAAAGACGTCGTAGAAGGATTCGACATGCGGAGCCGACGCGAGCCACTGAACCGAGGTCAGCGGCGCCACGGTAGCGGGCGCGCTGGTCTGCAGGAACGGCAGGCTTACGTGACAGAGCAGGCAGCAATGCTCAGTGGCGTGGTGCGGCCGGTTCTCGGAGATGAGAGCGGCGGATTGCGCAAACAGCGTGACCGCGAGCAGCAGAAGGATGAAGATCCGCCTGTTGCGGTAAAGCGCGCGCGCTATGTTGGCGGGAACGGACACACTATCAGTTTTAAATACGTTGAACTGCGTCAATAGGTTACCAGATTGGAGAGATGAATGGGCTGGAGGCCAGAAAACGATGTGGAAGGGGGCTTAAACGGATCGGGAAGGTGTAGGCAGCACTCTACCGGAGCGGCTGAGGATCGGCCTCGTGGCCGGCCGGTTGGTAGGACAGACCATCGCCTTTCGTGGTCTGTCATGCTTTCGTTATAGTACGGCCGCCCGACAGACGACAAAAAACGATCGTCCGTCCCACCTCGCACCACCTCACATCCGTGACGGCAGCAGCCGACAAATCCATGCGTCTAACGGATTCAGGATCTCGCGGATCCAGCCGTCATTCGGGGCTGGGCCTTCAACTCCTCGGACTCAATCGAGCCGCTCTTCTGCATGATCTTGCGCGCCTTCTTTTCCCCTGCCTCGGTTACGCCGCGAACCGTCACCAGGGAACCGCCGCGCCTGACGCCTTCCTCGTAGAATGCAGCTTCTTCCTCGGAAACGCCATGGTCTCTCAGAAGTCCGATGATGCCTCCGGCCCCGGCCCCCGCGACGATGCCACCCATCGCAGCGGCAAGGGGGCCCGCGGCGAGAAATGGGCCGACGCCTGGGATTACCAAAAGTACCAGGCCGGCGGCCAGACCGATGGCGCTGCCCATGGCGACATCCTGCGGCATTTCCGATTCGGCGCCCGTTCCCTCGATAGGACCGATCGCGGGCGTTTCGTGGCCACGCGTATCTCCCGCCACAAAGCTCACCTGATCGCGGGCGAGTCCGCTGGCGAGAAGCTGGTTGTAGGCTGTCTCTCCCTCAATTCGAGTACGAAAAAATCCGGCAATTGTCTTAGTCATAGCAATGAGAATCAAGCACGGCGAGGGCCACTCAGCATGTGGGACCGGCCTCCTGGCTGGTCAGCCCCCGTGGAACGCGCCTCCGGCGCGCCGACCGGCCGGGAGGCCTGTCTTACTTAGTGCGAAAGCTCACCGCAACGCCGATCGCACCTGCGCCAGCGCACTTCGCATCCGGCTGATCTGGGCGGCATCCTGGGAGTTATACAATTGCTCCACCGAAAGCGCCTTGGTAAGCAATTCGTCGGCTTCCGCGTATTTTTTCTGCCGCATCCGCAGCAGGCCCAGGTTATTCTGCGCCACAGCCAGTTCTAACTCCGCCACGGGGGACCGGCTAAGCAGATCTATGGCGCGCTTCATGTCGCTCTCTGCCAGCCCAAGTTTGCCGTCGTCCATCAAGGCCAATCCTTCCTGGCTCAGCAGTGCGGCATATCTTGGATCGGCGGTTTCTCCCAAGCGCTCCATAATGGCGCGCGCTTTGCGGTAGAGTGGCAACGCGCGGTCGGTCCGGCCCGCGGCCGAATGAATCTGCGCCACGTTCCGGTACATCATGGCGGATTCCGTCCCTTCCCTCCCTTCGGCTTTCAATGTCACATTGAGCGCTTCCTCGGCGAGGGGCAAGGCTTCATCGGGCTTACCCGCGCGCCGCCTGATGGCGGAAAGCCCCGCCAGGGTTTTTCCAAGCTGAAGATCGGCCGGATAGTTCTCGCGCTCGATGGCCAGCGCTTCCGCCAGCAGCGTCTCCGCGCGCGCCGTATCGCCCAGCATCATGGAGACATTGCCCAAGGCGTTCAGGTCGGCGGCGGTTCGAATGTGCTTAGGACCAAGCGTGCGCCGGCTGAGCGCCAGCGAGTCTTCGAAAATACCTTCGGCTTCGCGCCACTTGCCTTGCCAGCACATGGATTCCGCCAGGTTGTACGATTCGATGGAAAGATGCGGTTCAAACTGCGGGCCAAGCGCGCGAAAGATCGCGGCGGATTGCCGGTAATACTTTTCCGCTTCCGCATAATCGTGGCGGTCCTCCGCCGCGAGTCCGCGCTGATTGAGCGCTATAGCCTCCCGACCGTCCTGCTGCGGATGAGCGAATGCAGGCGCGGCGAATAGTATGAGTAACCAACGGTAGGAATGCACTTCATTGCCTCAGTCGCGTAGACGAAGCAACTAACCCTGTGTCCCGGCGACAACAAGTAAACTGTGGCATCGTGGCAGGTGATACGCTTGGGGACATGCCGCAGTATCGGATCGATCGCGGGCGCCGGCCGGAGGGGCCGCCGCGCCTGGTTATCACGCTCATTGTCGCCGTGATTGTGCTGTTGTTCGCCGCGCACACCATCGCCTCTTATGTCATCGACGTGGAATGGTGGAAGGAGCTGGGCCAATTCGATACCTGGCTCAGCATGCTCACCTACAGCTTCGCGCCGTTGGCCGCCGCCACCGTGCTGGCTTTCGCGGCGCTGTGGATTGCCCACGCGCGGGCGCTGAAGTTTGCGGGGACGTCGCTGGGCGAGCACGGCCCGTATGCGAAGCTTTCCGCGCTGGGCCTGCTCATTCTCGGATACATCATCGCGGCCGCTTCCATCGATAACTGGACGGTGGTGCGCTTCGCCGGATCGCGCGGGCTTGCCGCCTCGGCGGCCGGATGGCGCGACTCGATCTTTCAGCAGCCGCTCTCGTTTTACCTCTTCGATCTGCCTTTCTACAATCTTCTGCGCGGTTACGTGCTGGGGCTGGTGATTGTCGCGATTCTGGTCTATTGGATCGCGGCCCGCGGGTGGCAATTACGGTATCGCATGTCGGAGCTGCGCAACATGCAGGAGCTGGACGCGTCTTTTCTCAAACTCGAAGGCGGCCTGGAATCGCGCTTCCTGCGCGGGGCCGCGGTGGTGCTGCTTTTGGCCCTGGCGTGCCGGTTCTACCTGGCCAGGTACGAAATGGTTTATAACGAGCACGGCACGTTTCTGGTAGGCGTCGATTGGGTGGATCAAAAGGTCGGTTTGCCGTTGCAATGGCTGCTGATTCTCTCTTGCCTCGCCGCGGCCGCGCTGGTCTCTATGGGACGGTTCTTGTGGGCGGCGTTTCTGGCTTTGTCGCTGGTGGTCAGTTTTGTGGTGCCCGGCATCGTTTCCGCGCTCTACGTGAAACCGAACGAAATCTCGCTGGAGCGCCCGTACGTGCAGGCCCACATTCATGCGACGCGCAGCGCGTACGGAATCGAACAGAATGTGCGCGAGGTGGAGTTCAAGGCGCAGCCTGAGGCGTCCATCGATATCGCGCAGAACCAATCCACGCTCGACAATGTCCGGCTATGGGACACGCAGGCCTTTCACGACACGGTCACGCAGATTCAGGCGCTGCGGCCCTATTACACGTTCCACGATAGCGATGTAGACCGTTACACCATCGATGGCCAATACAGGCAGGTGCTGCTCGCTCCCCGCGAGCTCGATATCAGTCAGCTTCCCGCCGCGCGCGCCAGTTGGATCAACCCGGCCTTTATTTATACGCACGGATATGGCTTGGTGCTCGCGCCGGTGGCCAAGATCACGCCCGATGGCCTCCCGGTGCTGCTGATCGACAATGCTCCCGCCGTAGTGAAGACCAAGAGCCTCTCGCTGACCCGCCCGGAACTCTACTATGGCGAGGTGACGCATGAGCCGGTGTTCGTCAATACCGCGCAGGCGGAGTTCAACTACCCCTCGGGCGAAGATAACGTGCGTTCCAAGTACGAAGGGAAAGGCGGATTTCCCATCTCGTCGTTCTTCATGCGGATGGCCGCGGCCGTCCGCGAGGGCGAGCCGAATATTCTGCTCACCGATTACTTCACCGCCAATAGCCGCATGATGATCCGGCGCCGCGTGCGCGAACGCCTGCAGGAGCTGGCCGGCTTCCTGGAGTGGGACCCCGACCCATACCTGGTAATCACCGATGCCGGACGCCTGGTCTGGATGGTGGATGGCTACACTACATCCGATGCGCACCCTTACTCGCGCGCGGTGGACCTGGGCGATCTGGGGCGCGTCAACTACATCCGCAACGCCGTGAAAGCCACCGTGGACGCCTATGACGGCGAAACCCATCTCTACGTTTTCGCGCCCGACGATCCGTTGATCGGCGCCTATCAGCGGCTCTTTTCGCATCTCTTCCTTCCGGCATCCGAGATGCCCGCCGACTTACGGAGGCACGCGCGCTATCCCGAGACTCTGTTCCGTGTGCAGGCCGAGATTTACCGCACCTATCACATGCTCGATCCGCAATCCTTCTATAACAAGGAGGACCTGTGGGACCTGGCGCGCCGCGGCGCGGGGCAGAACGGAGGCTCCGAATCGGAGACGCCCACGTTTGTTGTCGCCACGCTGCCCGGCGAGAAACAAGCCGAGTTCCTGCTGATGACGCCCTTTACGCCGCGCGGCAAGGATAACCTGATCGGCCTGATGGCGGCACGGTGCGATGGGCCGCATCTGGGCGAGGTGGTGGTGCTGATGCTATCGAAGCAGGAGCTGATTTTCGGGCCGATGCAGATCGCCGCCCGCATCAACCAGGACCAGACTATTTCGAAGGACCTCACGCTCTGGAACCAGCAAGGCTCGCAGGTGTTGCGCGGACAGACGTTGGTGCTGCCGGTGGGAAACACGTTTCTATATGTCGACCCGATCTATATCCAGGCCACCGAGGCGCGCATGCCGCAGTTGAAGAAGGTGGTTCTGGCGGTGGGCAACCGGCTGATCTATAAGGATACCTACGAGGAAGCCCTGGCAGCGCTGGCGGGCGGCAACCCGCCTCCGCCACAGACGCCTACCGCGGCCGTGGCGGCGCTGAGCGCTGCCGCTCCGTCGCGGGCCGATACGGGAGGGACAGGCGCGGAAGCGCGGCTGCTGCGAATCGGCGAGCATTGGCGAAAGTATAAGGAGCTGACGGCGCAAGGCCGCATATCGGAGGCGGGCAAGGAACTGGAGGCCATACAGGCGGAAGTGAAACAATAAGGCTTTGTGGGGCAGCCAATCATGGCTTGCAGCCGGGTTGCAGCCGGGCTTTCTTCGCTTGCGGACGCGCTCCGCGGCACATTGCTTTTGAAGTTGCCTCAGCGGCGGTCTTCCGTTACCCTGTACCCCCTGCGTTATTCTGGAAGAAGGAGGGCCGCCCGCATGACGATTCGGATCAACAAGCCCGAAGTCGAGGCGCTCATCAATCAGCGTCTCCGGAGCGGCGCGCTTAAGGACGCCGAAGTGTGATCTTGCAGGCGCTCCAGTCTTCCCCGCCAACGACGCCTCATTCCGACGAGCCGCACGCGAAAGATATAGAGGAGCTCTTTGCGCCGTTGCGGGGCCTCAATTTGGATTTTAGCCGTAACCCGTCGACGGGACGGCCGGTAGAACTATGAACTGCTATTTGCTGGACACAAACGTCCCGTCGGAATTCAGCCGGGATCGCCCGGAACCTCGCGTCGTGCAGTGGCTCAAGACACAACCTGTAACCATGCTCTTTCTTAGCGCCGTTACGATTGGTGAAATCCGCAAGGGACTCGTCGTGCTTCCCCAGGGCCGACGCCGCGCCGGGTTGGAGACATGGTTTCATACCGGCCTGCTGAGCTGGTTTCGTGATCGTATTCTGCCGGTCACACATTCCATTGCCGATCGCCGGGGCGTGTTGGATGGCGAAGGCCAGTTGAAAGGAACGCCTCTCAATACGGCAGACGGAATGATTGCCGCAACCGCAATCGAACATGACCTCACCGTCATCACGCGAAACGTAAGAGATTTTGCCGGGCTTGGCGTCGAGGTGTTCAATCCTTGGGAGATATAACTCTCTGCCGTGTTTCTCGCGCGCCCAACGCTTGGCCACTCTCTACTGCGTCCACCGCTGTCTCGCCAAGGGGTAAGATACGACACGTCGCCGGAAGGTCCTTAAATCGCCGGGCTGGCGCGTGTGAAAGCGCCCCGGTGCCGCGGGGTGATTAACCGATCTGGGGGAGCCAGGCTCTTGGCGAACGCTCCCTTACGGTCGCGGCTCTGTAAGCATCTGCAAACACGCCGGGTCCGAAACGGAGCCGCGACCGTAAGGGAGCGAAATTACTGCACTGAGCGGCGATAATCCCCAAAAACTGTTAAGCGCCCCGGCGCCGCATCTATCGGCGCACGATTTTATCGACAGCTTTCGCGAGCTGCTCAAATTCCGCGTGTGCAGCGGAGCCGGGCGCGTATTCGCGCACCGTGAGACCGCTCACCACGGCTTCGGCCACTGCGATCCGCTGCCCGATGCCAGGCAGTACCTTCTTCCCCAATTGTTCCAGTGAAGAGGACAAGCCGCGGCCAAGATTCGTATTCTTAAGAACCTTGGATGGCACAAACCGGATGCGCGGCTTCTTTGACCGCCGCTCCGCGCGCGCCTTCAAAGCCAGCCCCAAAGCCTCCTTCAGCGGGAACAAGTCTAGCGGCGAGGGACCGCAGGGAAGAAGAACAAGATCGGCAACCAGCATGGCCTGATAAGCGACCTCCTGAATCCCCGGCGGCGTATCGACGAGAACGATGTCCGCGGTCTTTTGCGCCGCGCGCACTTTTGCGTGCAGCTCAGACGGGCTGCCGCGATCCAGCTTCTCGACGCACTGCGAAAGCATTCCATCGCCCTGTTTCGCCCATGCGGCCAGGCTGTGTTGGGGATCGGCATCCAGCGCGGCGACGGTCTGGCCCATGGCGGCGAATTCGGCGGCCAGGTTGCCCGCAATCGTCGACTTCCCGATGCCTCCCTTGCGTCCCGCGATCACAATCACAGCCATTGGAAATACTATAGCGCCACTGGACTAGCGTCTCGGAAGCTGCGAAAAATCCGCTGAGATCGCCGGGTTGACAGACGAAACTAGCATGGCCCGGGGCGGGCCACCCGTGATGATGAAAAGTGGGCGGGGGCTTGACAGGTTCGCTAGGCTGGAAGTACTTGGGCTGTTCGTTTTTGTGGGGCAGGCGCTTTCGCCTGCCAACCGATTGTTGCACGGCTTCTCAGCAAGCGGTTTCACGATGGCGCCGAATCTCGCGGTCGCGGTACTAGCTTGCAGCCCGCGCGATTCTGCCGGTTCGCCAGGATCCAACGAGGCGTCGTACCCATTCCCACCCCGGACACGGCGCCCTTGCGGCGGCCAAATGGAACACGGAAATGCCCTTCCAACCCGTCGCCCGTTTAACGATCACACCTTCGCCAAATAAATCGTCCCTTTAATTTCAACACGATACAGACATTCCGTCGGTGCAGCCGCAGGACCCCGTGCTAAATGTTGGTCAGTGGCGCGGCCCCATGGGCTGCGTTCCGAGGGTAAATTCAAATGACATCCAGCGCACAATTAGAAGCCAATCAGGCTAACGCCCAGAAATCCACGGGCCCCAAAACCGAAAAGGGCAAGCATCGCACCCGTCTCAACGCATATCGTCACGGCCTAACCGGCCAGATCTGTCTTCTCACCGCCGACGAGCATGAAGCCTTCGAGAAACACTGCGCCGGCATCCGCGAATCCCTCGAACCTGTCGGCGCGCTGGAGCGCGACCTCGCCCAATCCATCGCCGAAGACCACTGGCGCCTCAAACGCGCCCGCGCCATCGAAACCGGCATCTTCGCTGCTGGCGTGCTCGGTCAACTCGGCCACCCCTACGGGGGAATTAGAGAAGACGCCGCCCAGGTTCCCATTGACGAAGCGTTATCCAAAGCCCACACCTGGATCGCCAAAAGCGAAAATTTCCAGCTTCTGGCTCTCTATGAGCAGCGCATCCACCGCGCCATTGAGAAGAACATGGCTCAGCTCCGTACCCTGCGGGCCGAACGCAAAGCCGTCCGTCAACAGGCGCTCGAAGAAGCCCAACTGCTTGCCCAGCTCGCCTATAGCAAGGGCGAAAAGTACGATCCGGCCACCGACTTCCCGCCGGAGATATTAGCAATTGGGTCAGATTTTTCGAGCGCCGGCATAAGCCGCCTCATCAACCGGAATCAGCGCCTAAATGAGGCCCGCCACTGCGCCAAAACCAAGTGGAGCGCCCCCATGGCCTGCCAGGCTGCCGGCTCGGGAACCTCCGCCGCCGCTTAAAGCGAAAAATGTGAAAAGACAAATGGCGGAAAAATGAAATGATCGAATCGCATCGCCCTTCGTATCCTCCCGCTCTGTGCTACCAACCGGGGCCCTGCCCGCGATTCGACCGGCCAGGAGGCCAGTCCCACACTATTGGCCGCCTCTGCGGCCTCCGCGTCCGCCTCTGCCTGCCGGGGCGGCGCTGACGCCGGCGCTCAGATGGTCGAAGTTCAGCAGAGCATTGAAGATCAGGAAATAGTCGCCCTGCGTTTCGCTGCGCCACATGGGGTTGTTCGCGAACAACAGCACGTGCCCTTTGCCGTGCGGCACATCGATCACCGCGGGCGCGTTGACCAGCGGCCTGCCTCCGGTCAACATGCCGGAGATCAGCAGGTCCTTTTCGTCGCCGGCAAAGCGGACTACAATGCGCGGGCGCATCTCCGGCGGCAGTTGCGCGCCGCGTCCGCCTCCACCGCCGCCGGCTTCCTCGCTGCTGGAGGGCGGCTCATCGCCATTCGCCTGACCGCGGTCGGGCGTGCCCATCTGCAGCGGGCGGCCTTGCGGCGTATCCTGTTCGGTCATCGTGCCGCGTCCGCTGGGACGGTTCTGGCCGGGCAGCACATCGCCGGCGTCGGCGCCCGCGCCGCCTCGTCCACCGCGTCCACCTCCACCGCCGCCGCGCCCGCCGAATCCGCCTCCCGCGCCGGCTTGGAAGACGGGCGACGTATTGAAGTAGAGCGCCAGCTTATCGCCGTATCCGTAGGCGATGGGGCTGCGTTTATCCGCGACGGTTGCGGCAATCACGCTGCCGCGTACGTGCAGATCCGGCGTGGCGGTGATGCTGACGCCGTCGATCAAGCCGTAATCGATGGGAATCGACGCGTTGCCGGTGATGGTGATGAACAGGCCGCCTTCTTCGATGAACTTCGCCAAATTGGCGATGCCTTGCAGCTCCATGCCGCCGCGCATATCGTCGGTGGTGTCGGGCGAGCTGCCCAGGTTGGGCGTGATGGGCGAAGCTTTCCACGGAATGGGATCGCCATTCTTGGGCGCGCCGTTGACGATGCGCTGCGCGGAGCCCTGGACCGGCCCGAACAGAATCACGTCGTACCTGGCGCGCAGGTTGGGAATATCCTTCAGCTTCTGATCGGAGATGTACTCGTAGGGGATCTGCTCGCGGTCGAACGCGACGCGGTACCAGCCTTCGTTCTGGGTGTTGATCCAGGTGTGGACCAGCGCGACCCGCGGCGCGGCAAGTTCGTGCGTGGCTACGGTGGGCGCTTGCGCCGCGGCGAACACCGGCACGCCAAGGGCGGAGGCGGCCGCGCTAAGACGCGCGCGCATGTCGGTGGGGTTGCCCTCGGTCTTGATAATGAACGACCCTTCGTTGAAGCTATGGCCGCCATCCTGGAAGGCGCCCTCGGCGGCGAACATTTTGATGTCTTTCAGTTTGAAACGCAGCGTGGCCAACGTGTTGTCGGCGTTGTGATTGATCAGATAAGCCGTGGTCGTCGACGGGCCCGATATGCCGCCCACCGGCTTCGCGTCCTGCGTGAGCAGCGGCATGGGCGATTGCAGAATGTCGCCCTTAGTGACGCGCACGGTAGTGATATTGTGCAGCGGGCCCAGCGTCCAGCCGGTATCGTCGTAGGGCGCCGGGTCGGTGACGTTGTAATACTGCGTGTCGAGCAGCATGTCGCCCATGCGGCTGTAGGGCTGATCCATGCGGACCACGTAACTGCCGGCGGCGAACTTCTGCTTCTTGCCGCTGCTATCGGTGGCCACTTCGGCGTCGGCGTTGAGGCGGTGCACTTCGACGGCCTGCTGGCGGAGCAGGTTCACCAGCTCGGCGGCGTTGCCGGGGCGCGGATCGTCGCCGGGAATCACCCATGCGGCGGGGCCTTCATTGGCGGCCTTGGCGACGCTGCGCTTGCTCTTCAGGTAGAAATTATCCAGAAATTGCTTGCGGTTGGTGGCGGTGTAATCGATGGCGAACAGCAGGCCGCTTTCCTGCAGGTTGATGTTGTCGCGGAACGACCAGTTGACGCGCGGCAGCGGCGGGTTGGGACGGAACCAGGTGCGGCTGGTGGCGTTGGCGGGCACGGTGCGCACGCCGCTATCGGCGCCGTTGCCGCCGAACGTCTCGTAGAAGCGTCCGATGGAGTTGTGACCGTTGGCCACGTAGAACATGTAGTTGGGCGCCCAGCCATCGTAGAATCCATGGGTCCACACGCCCGGCACGCCGCGCTTGGTCATCTCTTCGATTTCCACGTAGGCCATCTTCTGCCACTCGTCCACTACCAGCGGGTCCAGCCACGCATTGTAGGGGCCCATGCCGGTGGAGACGTAGAGGAACGGCTCGGATTCGTGCAGGTCGTGAAGCACGGTGGGGTGGTATTCGAGGAACGCCGACATCATGGCGCGGCTGAGCGCGAGCGCCATGCCCAGACCGTCGCGGTTGTTATCGTGCGCCACGTACTTGCCCCAATAAACCTGCTGCGGCGCGGGTTTGCCGGGGTTGGCCTTGTGATAGTTGTAGACGTCCACGGCGCGGTCGCGGCCGTCCACTTCGGTGGCCGGCGTGATGAGTACGATGGAGTTCTTGCGGATGTTTTGAACCAGCGGGGAATCCTCGACGGCAATGCGGTAGGCGAGTTCCATCAGCATTTCGGGCGAGCCCGTCTCGGGCGAGTGAATGGAGCCGGAGAGCCAGTAAAACGGTATGGCCTCGGACGTAATGCGATCGGCCTCGGCCTGCGTAGTCTTGCGCGGATCGGCAAGGCGCGCGTTGAGGTCCTTGAAATGATCGAGCTTGGCGATGTTGGCTTCGTCGGAGACGGCCACCAGCATGATCTCGCGGCCTTCTTCGGAGCGGCCGATGGTGAAGACCTTGACGCGCTTGCTGGCCTTTTCAAGCTCGCGCATGTAGCCGTAGATGTCCTTGGTGTAGGTGAGCTTGTTGGGCGCGCCCACGATGTAGCCCAGCACCTTTTCCGGCGTGGGAACGGTGGCGGAGGCGGGCAGGTGGTCCACCAGCTCGGTGGTGAGGAAGGATTCGGTGGTGTACTCGCGGATCTTGGCGGTGTAGGCTTCGTCGTTCTTTTGCTGGGCGGCGAGACTGGACGCAGCGAGCATGCCTAGCACGCAGAGGGTTAGATTACGCATGATTGGACATCATACAGGATTGAGAGGTGTAGCCGGAGATCGCCCGCGCCGACTGTCGTCGTCGTTC
>PLDF01000373.1 GCA_003135055.1 Bryobacterales bacterium
CCGGCGCAGTAACCCAGCCCCATGCCTTGCGCCGGCGCAGTAACCCAGCCCCACGCCCTGCGCCGGCGCAGTAACCCAGCCCCACGCCCTGCGCCGGCGCAGTAACCCAGCCCCATGCCCTGCACCGGCGCAGTAACCGAGGCCCATGCCCTGCGCCGCCCCTAAATATTAGCCTCCGCATCCAAACTGCGCCACAGATACCAGCTCGCCACGGTGCAGTAAGGATGCCACTTGGCGGCCATCGCCTCGACGTCCTTGGGGAGCGGCATCTCCTCCAGCGCATACGCTTTGCGTATGGCGTTGCGGATGCCAAGGTCGCCGGTGGGCAGCACGTTATGGCGGCGAAGGGCGAAAATCAGGAACATGTGGACCGTCCACACGCCGATGCCCTTGACCTTGGTGAGGCGCGCGATCACTTCTTCGTCCGCCAGGCCGGCAAGCTCTTCGAAAACCACGGTCCCGTCGCGGGTGTGGCGGGCAAGATCGCGGATGTAAGCGGTCTTCGACCCCGAAAGACCCAGCGTGCGCATGCGCGAAGGGCGCAGTTTGAGGATGCTGGCGGGCGTCATCTTACCGTCCACGGCGTCCGCAAGGCGGCCGAAGATGACGGCGGCGACGCGTCCGCTAAGCTGTTGGGAGACGATCGATTTGACAAGAGTTTCGAAATCCGGCTCGCGAAATCGGATACCATATTCTCCGACGCGCCCGATAATGGCGGCAAGCACCGGGTCGGACCGTTTGAGGTGTGAAATGGCCTTTTTCATATTGAAACAATTACGCGCGGGGGTACGTCACCCCTATTGTACCGGCATGCGTAAACTCATCCTCTTCGCCCTTGCGGTTGCGCTGTGCGCGCAGCAACAGCCCCAAAAGCCCCTGGACGACGCGCCTGCCACTATCAAAGTGGATGTCAACGTGGTCAACATCCTGGCCTCCGTCCGCGATAAAAAAGGTACGTTGATGCCGCATCTGGAGAAGCCGGATTTCAACATCCTCGAAGATGGCAAGCCGCAGACTATCAAGTATTTCACGCGCGAGACGGATCTGCCGCTCACCATCGGGATGCTGGTCGATACCAGCGGCAGCCAGGTGAACCTCATCGGGATTGAGCGCAACGCGGCGTCACAGTTTTTCTCCCAGGTTCTGGGCAAGAAGGACGAGGCGTTCCTGCTGATGTTCGGCGAGGAATCGGAGCTGTTGCAGGACTACACCAATTCGATACGGCTGCTCAACGAAGGGCTGAGCCAGTTGCGTCTGAGCGCGCCGGTGGGCGGGCTCGGTCCGGGGCCGGTGCCGACGGTGGGACAGCCGCGCGGGACTGTGCTCTACGACGCCGTGTACCTGGCGGCGTCGGAGAAGTTGAAGCAGGAAGTCGGCCGGAAAGTGATCGTGGTGATTACCGATGGCGTGGATGAGGGCAGCAAGCTTCCCATCGAAGAAGCTGTCGAGGCGGCGCAGAAATCGGACGCGGTGATCTATAGCATCTTGTATGAGGACCGCGGATTCTATTCACGGTTCGGCGGTTTCAGTTTCGGCGGCGGTGGGGAGGCGGCCTTGCACAAGATGTCGGACGCGACCGGCGGGCATGTGTTCAGAGTGGACAACCGGCATCCGCTGGACGAAGTGTTTAAGGAACTGCAGGACGAGATGCGAACCCAGTACGCCATCGGATATACGCCGACCAACGAGGCGAGGGACGGCTCGTACCGCAAACTCGACGTCAAGATGGTGAATAAAGACTTGAAGGCGCAAGCGCGGAAGGGATATTACGCCACCAAGTTAGATCAGCAGTAGAATGTGGCGCGCGCACTCATGCGTCGCTCTCATGCGTGCAGCGTTCACGCTCGTTTGAACGCGCTTCGGCCAGGCGCCGGCACATCTTGAGATGAGTCTCCACACAGCGCGGCTCCTATTTCGGCTTTCCGCGGTTCCGCTCTCGGAAGTAATCTTCCACCGCCTGGCGCAGCGGAGGCATGGGTTCGACGCCGGCGCGCTCCATCTTGGCGTTTGAGAGCGCCGAGTATTTGGGGCGGCGCGCCGGGGTGCGGTATTCGCGCACGCTGGTAAGATGCAAAGCCGGGTGAAGACCGGCCACATCGAAGATGATTTGCGCGAAATCGAACCACGAAATGGGTGTTCCGCCACCGGCGTGAAAAACGCCGGATTGTCCGCGTTCGATCAGGTCTGCCGTTCGGGCGGCCAGAAACGGCGTGTACGTGGGCGATGCGAAGTGGTCTTCTACGATGCGGATGGGCTGGTTGGAAGCAGCCATGCGCAACATTATTTCCACGAAATTGCCGCGGGCCGTGGCTAGGCCTCCGGGGCCGAACACGCCGGAGGTCCGGACAATCAAGGCCTTATCGAGATAAGCCTGCGCATAGATCTCGCCGGCGAGTTTGGATACGGCGTAGGCTCCCAGGGGATGCGTGGGATCTTCTTCGGCGTACGGGCGCGTGGCCGTCCCATCGAAGACATAATCGGTGGAGAAGTGAACCAGCCTGGCGTCGATCTGCCGGCAGGCCAAGGCAAGGTTGCGGACGGCCAGCGCATTGACCAGAAAGGCGGCCTGCGGCTCCTTTTCGGCGACATCGACCTGGTTATAGGCGGCGGCATTCAGAACTACCTCGGCGTCGAAACTGGCGAGGGCGTTCTCAATCGCCGCGGGGTCGGTGATGTCGGCATGGGCGCGGTCCCAGGCGCCCACTTCGTATTGCCGCGATTTCAACTCGCGCACCAGCTCCACGCCGAGTTGGCCGGAGGCTCCAAAAACTACCGCTCGTCTGATCATTGGAACAATCCAGGATATCGCATGGCGCGCCCGGTCTCCGCTATTCGGCGCCGGGGTCTCCGCTATCGGCGCCGGGGTCTCCGCTATTCAGCGCCAGTGAGAGGCCGCCGGTTCAAGCTGATCGTTGAACTCTTGCGCGATGCGGCTTAGGGCAGCCAGTCCGGAAAGGACTTCGGTGAGTTCGATACCCACGTAATAACCGTCTTCCGTGGTTCTGCAGTACATGGCTTCGCCCAGAAAGATCGAATCGCCGATCTCTATTTTCACGGCTGCGCCGGATGCCACGGATTCGGGAGAGATGAGTCCCAGGCCGCGGCCCGAGGCATTCTTGACCATAGCGGTCAGGCGCGTCTCCGGATCGCCGAGAACGGTCAGGCTAACGGGCTTGTCGGTTGGGACGCGATGTTCACGCCGGTGTTCCATGAGCAACATATCGGCGGCAAGCGGAAAAACTTGCAACTGCGAGGTTCAGGCGTCCGGATTCTTGACGAGCCCGGCAAAAAAATCGCCGAAATTAACGGAACCCGCCAACTCGGTTTCCAGCGTGAGGCCGACACTCGCGAAGGCCTGTAGCGTCCGCTTCATCACGGTTCGCTGATAGCAGGCGTTCTTGGGGCTGAGGAGGCCGCAAGGTGGGAAAGATGGTTTGCCGCAGATAAACGAAGATTAACGCGGATACGGATCAGGGGGTCTGTCGGGCTTGATCTTCAGCGGTTGACCTCGAGGACAGGGGCCGGCGTTGGCAACGAAATAGCCGATCGCGGGATGTTCGGGAAGAGTTACGGATTGCGCCGAGGCTATGGAGACGGTGCTTAGCCGTTTTGGGGATTTCGGTTCTGTCGCGGAAATCGCCCCTTAGAACCTGTGAAACACATCGCATTCACAAGAGCGACAGACGATCCCTGCGGGAGCGTCTCTTGCGGCAGAAACCTCACTTTTTTGCCACTTCGCGGGAGTGTATTCCCGTGCAATGCAAAGATTCCGCAAGGGCGAGGTATACACTTGGCCTGTCCGCGAGGTTTCCAGAGAGTGTTAACGCTGCACGCAAGAGTGCGCGCAGGAGTGCGTGCGCCGCGGCCGCTCCAAAGAACACCGGGCAGAATTCGCGGGCGATTAAAACGTTATCAAGGCGCCCCACGCACCGGATTTGGATATTGAAACACACTTGTGATCGAACTGATAGAAAGAATTGATACGGCATTCGCCATAGCTTCGGTAAAATTATCCTATGGCAAAAACTCGCAAGTCCGAGCCCGATGTAATGGTGTCGGCGGCCGCCGCCGCGCCGGCTCGCAGCAGGGCCGCAATAGCGCCGCGCAAGCCGCGCCCGGCCGCAACCAAAACGCCGGCGGCAACCCCGGCCGCGATGGTCGAATCGGTTGCGGCCGCATACTCGCCTGCACAAGAGGAAATTGAGGCGTTGGCTTACTCGTACTGGGCCACCCGCGGCTATCAGGGCGGTTGCCCCGAAGAGGACTGGCTCCGGGCCGAGCAAGAGCTGCATCAACGCGCGCGGTAGGCGCCGGACATGCCCGGCACGCGTTCGCGCGGAGGCCTAAGCGCGTTCACACGATTGCGAACGCTGCACGCAGGAGTGCGCCGCAGGAGTGCGTGCGCCACGGGGGGGGCTTAGCGGTATTTCCGAAGCACGGCCAATAGCCGGCCCTGAATTTGAACGTCCCGGCCGGGCACCCAAATCGGCTTCATCGCCGCGTTGGCGGGCTGCAAGCGAATCATGTCGCCCGGTTCGCGGTAAAGGCGCTTCAGGGTGGCATCGCTGCCCGCCACCAGCGCAACTACGATATCGCCGTCGTCAGCCTGAGCCACGCGCTCGAGCAGGATCAGGTCGCCGTCGCAGATGTGATCCTCAATCATGGAATTGCCGCTGACCTGAAGCGCGAAGGTGTTGCCGTTGCCGGCGAAATCGGCGAAATTCAGAACCTCGCGCTGCGCCACCGCTTCCACCGGCGCTCCGGCCGCAATGCGGCCGAGAAGCGGAACTTCGAGCGCCGCCGGCCGCGCGCGCCTGTGCTCCTGCAGGTAGCGCGGCGCCAATTCCAGCGAACGGCTCTGGTTGAAGCCGCGGCGCAGGTAATTCTTGGTCTCAAGCGCGCAAACGTGCTTATGCACCGTGGCCAAAGAGCTAAGGTGCAGCCCCCGCGCTATCTCTTCATAGCTTGGACAATAGCCATTTTCCTCGACGAAGCCCGCGAAGAAATCCAAAAACTCCTTTTGCCGCTTGGTGAGCGCCATGTCCCTCCTTCTTATCAACTAATATTGTGGGCGAATAAAAAGAGAAAATCAATAGGCATGTGAAGTTTTTGGAGCGGCCGGCCGATTAACCGACTTGGAGCGTGGCACATGATCTCACTACTGAAACCCATGAACGATCTGGAGCAGTGTCAACGGGCGCGGGACCTCGCCCTCGATTGCCACCTCGCGGCAATTCGAAACATTGCGCATTATGCGATCGAACTGGAACCCCGGACAACGGCCCTCTACCGCAAGTATCTGGAGGATTTGGCGGCGCAGGCGTCCACTGGAACCGGCGACGCTTTAAACGAAAGCCGCGCCACGCTGCGCGGACTGCTGCGCGAGTATCGCGACCAGACTTCCCACTACCTGAACGGGCTGCGCCAGGAACTGTCGGATGCCGTCACCGCGCTGGAGCGCACTCTCGAAGCGCTCGCCCGGTGCGATGGCGATCACGGGGTTCGGCTTCGCAACGCGGTCGCCCGGCTGCGCGCCATTCCGGTCGATGCCGGCAGCGCTGTCCGCGAGACCGTCCTTGCCGCTGCGTCCACCATCGAGAGCAGTCTCGAAGAGGTGCGCAAGCAGCACCAGCTTTCGGTGGCGCAGTTTGTCATGGAGATCGGAATCTTGCATAAACGGATCGACGCGCTGGAAAACGCCGCCTCCATCGACAGGCTCACCCAACTCATTAACCGCGGGGAGATGGAGGAGCGGATCAGAGGCGCGAGGCCGGCCAAGATGAGCATTCTCTTGCTGAAAGCCGGCGGGTTGCGCGCCGCCGAAACCCAATTCGGCCACGACGTTGCTGAAGAACTGGCAGGAGCCTTCGCGAAGCGGCTGCACAACTGCCTGCCGCCTACGGCCGTGATCGGCCGCTGGAGCGAAGAGGCGTTCTTGGCGATACTGCTGGCCGATAAGCCGGAAACCGCGGCTCTGGCAAGGCGGATCACGGAAGGTCTGGCGGGAGCGTATGCGTGCCTGAAGGCGGGCAAGACCGTGCGGCCCGTGATTCACCTGCGGGTTGGCATAGTAGATCCGGGTACGGATAGCGCGGAGAGGGTGCTGCAAAGAGTAGGGGAATTCTTGAACGAGGTGTGAAGGCTTGCCCCGATAAGGTTCCGTCAGTGGGGCTGGCATCCCGACACGCCAAATCGCCGTTGTCGCGGCCGCGCCAGACTCTGGTGACAGGGTTTGTTCTCGCCAGTGGTTGGTAAACGCTACGCGACTTTCGGGGAGTTATCCGCCACCCTGCGAGGAATCGGCTCTATTCTCTTGAGATTGCGATCGAAACGATTGCAACAAAGTCGCGCGCCGTGCCGTTCAGAATATCCAGGAGTTGACTCAGGCTACGGCCGCGGTCCGCTGCCTGTTGCTCAAGCTTCGTCATTACCACGGCCTGTTCCTGGCGGAAGATCTCGATCTCTCGATCGGGGAAGGACTGAGGGTGCAGCGCGCGGACACCCCAAATCGCCAGGTGCTCTGGCCTGAAGCGGCGAAGGTTGAGGGTTAAGACGATCGCTGCGTCACCGTGGACTGCGGCGGCGACTAAGTGTCGGTCTTTTTCATCGTTCGTCATCCTCGGAATCAGCGACTCGTAAACGCTGATCCATGCCTCGCTGAAGTGGGCGCGCAGTTTCTTTTCAAGATGGACGGTCAGAGAGTTGGGCCACCCAAGCTTCAGTTCCAACGTACGGGTAGTCTCTCGGATAATCTTTTCCGACCATTTCGGCTCAAAGAGCCGGGCGGTTCCGCAAGGCGCAGGAGCGTATCGCATAAAGAGAGGGTGGCGAGGACGCAGGCGTCCAGGACCACGAGCGGTCCCGTTGGGAGCACACGGTCGGCATCCGAAATGCGTTTTTCGAAGCTCAATTCCCGGCCCGTCGATGCCTCTGTCTATGCTTCACCCGGCGCCTCACGGCGCCCAGCGCAAGACTCGAGGTCAAGATGGTTCGCTACTCCTTTCTTGTGGGGCTCTTTCATCCCCGACTACACGCCGGTTTATCCCGACGATCGCACTCCCTTACTTTACGGTCGTGGCTCTGATCCGAGCCGCGCATCAGCAAGCGGTTTCGCGATTGCACCGAATCTTGCGGTCAGCGAACTAGCTGAACCGGCGCCACAGAATTTCATCAAGCCTGGCTTGTCTGGTCTGCCGTTCGTCTTCGCATAGTCCTCCGGACTTCTGGCAGAGCCCGTCGAGGCTCGCTTGCGATTGATTGCGGGTCATGTGCGACGCCTTACATATCTTAGCGCGCAGGGCGACATTCCCCGCCATTCCCGCCTTTACTCCTTTACTAAAGGCGCCCGGTCCACTATACTTGCAGCCGACGTGCGACCTCCACCGAAGCAATTCCTAAACTCGCTAACGCAGGAACCACACCGCGACCGAACCAAGACGCTATTGCGCAGCCACCCCGAATTACGGCGGTTTATCGGTAAGAATCCATACACCGCCGTGATGATCCTGGGATGTGTTTCGCTCCAGGTGGGTATCGGGTTTCTAGTGAGAGACTCGCCGTGGTGGGTGATCTTTTTGCTGGCGTTTACCGCCGGAGCCTGCGCGAGCCATGCTTTATGGACGCTGATCCATGAGTGCTCGCACAACCTGATTTTCTCGAAAACTTATCAGAACACCCTTGCCTCCATCGCGGCCAATTTGCCGCACCTTCTGCCGAGTGCGGTGTCCTTCCAGCGGTATCACCTGAAGCACCATGCCTTTCAGGGAGTCTACGACCTGGATGCCGATCTGCCCAGTTATTGGGAAGCCCGGCTGATCGGGAACTCGGCCATCGGGAAGGCTCTCTGGCTGCTGCTGTTCCCCATTTTTCAGGTCACGCGGCCGCCTCGCTTGAGGGAAATCCGCATGTTCGACCGATGGATTGTGCTGAACTTTGCGGTTCAAATCGCTTTCGACCTGGCGGTTTACGTTTTTCTGGGGCCGAAGGCTTTTCTGTACCTCGCGGCATCGTTCTTCTTTTCGGTCGGCCTGCATCCGCTGGGCGCACGTTGGATACAGGAGCATTATCTGGTTGCGCCTCCGCAGGAAACTTACAGCTACTACGGCCCCTTCAATAAACTTGCCTTCAATGTCGGGTACCACAATGAGCATCACGATCTTCCGTCGGTGCCGTGGAACCACCTTCCCGACATCCGAAGCGGCGCGCCGGAGTTATACGACTCGCTGGTGTACCACACCTCGTGGACGCGGCTATTGCTTAAGTTTGTCTTTGACCCGAGCATTTGCCTGTTCTCGCGCCAATCCCGCAAGGAACGTGGCAGCGTGGCGTTGAACGCCGAGGTCAAACCCGATATCGAATTCCTGGAAGCGTCACGACTTTAATCAAGTGACAGGCGATATAGGATATGTTGCCTAACCGATTGACTAACCGATTGACTAACCTGGTTGACTAACCTTGCTTCCTAATCTGCGCGGCGGGTTATCACCCGAATGCCGCTTTCTTTGCCCTCGATCGGATGTTCGGCATTAATTGTGGGGCAGGCAATCATGCCTGCAGCCGCCTTTCAGGCGGCTCTTCGAACATGCGCGGGTCCTCTCACTCGGGCTGGCGCCGACTGAACGCCAGTCAAAACCAGTCAAACATTTTTCTGGACATCCCGAAGGTTTCGTGTAAGATTGTGCATTGAAGACTCTGCGACAAGCAGGTAACGCATCATGCCAGTGATCATCGGTGGCGGTTTATCGTTTTGCGGCCGGGAGTTGAAACCGGAGGAGCTCGATCTGATCCGGCAGATCACCCGCGACTTTGCCACGCTGAGCCTGACCGAGCTGTCGTTCACGGTTTGCGAGCTGCTGGAGTGGCGCCGGCCAAACGGCGGACTCAAGAGCCGGGAATGCTACTTCTTCTTGCAGGCATTGCACGAACGCGGATGGCTGCCCTGGCTGACCATACAACCCAAGAAGCTGCGTCCGCGCTCGACAGAGTGGGACGAACAGAGCGATGCACAGGCTCCGCTCACCGGCTCGATCGGCGATTATCTTCCGGTCCAACTGCAGTTGCTCGACAACGTCGACGACCGCCGCCTGTTCCGGCAGTATATTCAGCGCTACCACTATCTGGGTTACAAAGTGCCCTACGGCGCGCAACTACGCTATTTCGTTCGCTCCCTGCAACCGCCCTGTCCGCTGCTGGCCTGCTTGCTGTTCACAAGCTCCGCCTGGAAGATGGCGCCGCGGGATGCGCACATCGGTTGGAGCCCCGCGACCCGGCAAGTCAATCTGCCGTTGATAGTCAACAATAGCCGCTTTCTGATTCTGCCTTGGGTCAAAGTGCCGAACCTGGCGAGCCATATCCTCTCGCTGGCGGCGCGGCAACTGCCCCGCGATTGGTTGGCCGCTTATTGCGCCCGGCCGGTGCTGCTCGAAACGCTGGTGGATGGAACGCGGTATCACGGCGGCTGTTACCGCGCCGCCAACTGGACCGAGGTAGGTCTCACGCAAGGCCGTGGGCGCATGGATCGCAACAACACGGCGCAAGGCGAGCGCAAGCACATCTTCCTGTTTCCGCTCCACCGCCACTGGCGAGACCGCTTGTGCGATCCGTCCCATCCACCGCACGTGAGTGCCGTTGAGCCCGATGGAGACCTACGCTTAGAGACCAGGCCCTGAGATTCGGCGCTGCCGCAAAACCGCTCGCTCAGGAGCTGCGAAAGAATCGCTGAGATCGCCGGGTTGACAGACGAAAGGGTCTGTCCCACGGTGGCGCGCATAGGTTGCGTTTTTGTGGGGCAGGCGCTTTCGCCTGCCAATCGATTGTTTCACAACTCGCTCACGGGCCCGGCTCCGAATCGGAGCCACCACCGTGAGGGAGTGTCTCCAGAGAGCGCAAAACCACCCGTCGAGCGCTAGCCTGCTCCAAGACTGGCGCCTCAGCGGGACTCAATAGCCGCTGTGTCAGCGAGTTCCGACGATGCTTTGCCTGCACGCCATGACCTGCTCGAATAGGCGGCCATCCCAGCCACAACCAGGTTAGCCACTACCACCGGAAAAGCGTGGATGATCAGTCCATAGATCACCCAAAGCAGCGCTGCGGCCGCCTGCACACGGCGCAGCGCGAGCGGCTGTTTGAACAGGTATGAACTCGCAAACACGGCTGTCGCAATCCAACCGATCCAATCGAGCCTCATTGAATCTCCACTTCCGCCGCGCCGGACGAAGCGTGGGCGGCATTCGAAATTCGGAGAGAATCGGTGCGCACCTTATCCCACTCCTGCAGCAACAATCCCTGCGATTCGAAAAGCGCGCGAATCCGCGTGGAGTTCCAACCCACAATCTCTTCCAGAATCGGGATCAGCACGCTCGAAGCGTCTTCGCTCAGAATGGTGCGCCGCGCGATCTGCGTGATGTACTTGTTTTCCGATACGGCGATGGTCAGGCCGTCCAGCCGGTTCACGTGCAGCATCACGTGGACGTCGGAGCTGCCGTCGCCCACATATACGATGCGGTCGTGGCCGATCGGCAGCCGCGAGCGCAGCTCCTCGAGAACCACCACCTTGCCGTAACCCGCCGGAACGCGGACGATCGATTCGATCTCGCCGCTCAATTCGTCGTAGCGGAAACGCGTGCCGAAGATGTGATCGGCGGGAACAATGCCTTCCAGCGCCGATTGAATCACTTCTTCGGGCGCGGCCGAAACCACGTAGAACGAGAAGCGATGCCCATCCAGATCTTCCAGCATACGCGACAACAGATGGATATTCTCTTTGAGGCGGATGCGCTTGCCGGCCTCAATCAAGTCATGCTTCCGGACGCGCCGGAACTCCGGATCGTGCAACAACAGGTAGGCCAATTCCCCTCCCTGCTGCACGATATGGATGTGCGACAATCCGCCGATTTTTTCCTGAAAATTCGTGATGCCGAGCATCTCGCTCAGCACTAAACCCGAATCGTTGAAACTTAATGTCTGGTCGAAATCGCTGACGAACAAGAACTGCTTAAAAGCCGGAACTCTATCTTGTGACACACTCTGCTCCTTTTTGTTTGGTTGAGAAACCGGCGGACTCGGCCGAAGTGAAAGAGGTAGTTGCTTATTGGATGCGCCTCGGCGTTCGGGGGTTGCTTCTAATCCATAAACCTTTTGGATACTGGGGTTTGTGGTAAAGCGAGGCGCGTTCACACGAGTGTGGACGCGCCTCGACGCGCTAACTGCCGGTTGGCCCGAGCGGGTCGAACTCGCGCTGCACGAACTGCGCCGTGAAGGCGATAAAGCGCAGGCGCGCCTGGAGTTGAATCGCCGAATCGGCGGTTCCGGTGATCTGGAAAGACCCCAGGAACCCGGCCAGATTCTCCACCGCGGCGAAGTCTTCAAACGTCTTGAACTTCAGCAGGGCCGTGCCCGTTTCCTTGGCGCTGCCATCGGGTTGCTGCTCGAAGACGTGGCAATAAAGCGTGGTGTAGTCCAGCAGCAGATCGCCTACGTCCTTCTCCATGTATTTCACTCCTTCGAGAGTGAAACGTCGCCCGCCGGCGGCGAGGAATTCGAGGTGGTAGTTCATCTCCGCTTCGCCCGTGGCCAGGTTCACTCGCAGGTAATGGAACCGGCTGCTTGCGGAATCCATCGGAAAAATGGCCGAAGACTGACCTTCGAATTGCCCGAACGAGATGGTTCCGCTTAGCTGCGCCTCATGCTCATAGCCATCCACGAACTCGTTGACGTCGCGGATGGTCATCTTAGCTTCGAAGCTGCAAGTCACCGCGCCCGGCGGGTCGCCGCTGGCCGGAATTCGCTGGGCGATGGTCAGATCGCCATCGCGCCCAGGCGCTGGAGTGCCTTCTCCGGGGAAATACCAGCCGACCATCTGCTCATCGAAAGTCATGCCGACGCCATCCGGTAACTGGGTATCGAGGAACGGACGCAAGAGCGTGTTAGTGGGCAGTTGCTTCCCGGCCACGCGCGTCAGCATATAGTAGAACCCGAATTGCCCGCCGGCTTCGGTGTGGAACAGACCGAGCGTCGAGTTAGCGACTAACTCCGCGGTAGCGCCCGGCAGCGTAGTTACGTACTTGCCGACCATAAAATCGGCTGTCACTTTGCGAATCTCGTCATGAAACGGCGTGAAGTCGTTCAACTGGAAATGATCTGTCAGAAAACTCGGAACAATCAGCCCCTCGATGAGTCCCATAAGCTGATAACGGGCCTCGAACCGCCCATCCGGCAGGTTACTGAATTGCAGATAGGCGATCCCGCCTGCGTGATTCGCATTGGAGATGACATCCATACGCCATACGCCATTCACATCGGCGGCGTCCGGCACGGCGGCCGCCGCGTACAGCGCGGCATGGTCGTCCACCGTCATCTGGTCAAAGCTATAGAGACGGGACATGGGGAAGGTAAGCACCCGCGCGCCGTTCGGATACTTGCCCAGGTACACACGGCCGATCAAGAGGTCTTCATTGACGATCTTGAAGACATCGTAAAAGCCCTGCCATGGCGCATCGAGATAGCGAAGAAGAACGTAACTGCCCGGCTCAAGAGTACCGTCGGCTTGTCCCGCCTGGACGGTGACTTCCTCCAGGCTGTTGCGCGCCTGAATGTGGTTATCGGTATCACTGGTGACGCCCGTATACTGACCATTCGCCTGCTTGTGAAATTCCTTCTTGAACCCCGTGAAGATGGCCGAAGACATGGCGTTCAGCACGTTTCCCTGCGGGAAGAAGCCCTTCCAATAATCGTCGTTGTGAATGGTTTGCTTCGCAATGTCGATCACCGGGTCGCCACCCTGGTTGACCAGCGTGTCGATGCCCATCGTCGGACAGCGGCGGAATAGAGCTTCCAGCTGGCCCTCGTTATATTCCGAAGCGTCGAGCGCGCTGATGCCCGCCATGCCGACCGGTTTCGGCGGATCGGGATAGGCGGCGCCCTGAAGCTGCTGGATCTTGCGCTCCACAAAGCGCTCGGTGAGCGCCGAGATGGTCAGAAAAGGATTGACGCCGAGCGCGCTCGGAATAATGGACCCGTCGGTGACGTAGAGGCCCTGATGCACGCTGCCGTCGCCGGCGAACACGCGCCCGAACACGTCCACCGCGCCCTCCAGGTTATCGTCGCCCATCGGGCATCCGCCCAAAGGATGCGCTGTAATCAAATGCCGCAGCTTCAAAAAGCTCCAGGTGGGATTCGAAATGAAGCTGGCGCTCAGCGCGTGCGCGGTGCGGCGCAGCTCCTCGTTCATGCGCGTAAAGATCTGCTGCTGGCCGGCCTGGTCCCAGGAGATCTGGATGCGGCCATCGGGCTCAAAGAAAGGCTTATCGAACAGGATGAGGCCGCGCGCATTGTCCTGGCCCATCACCAGGTAAAGCATGGTGTGATTCAAGGCCCCGTTCGGATCGTGCTGGCGATCGGCGGGATCGAGATCGCGAAGCAGGCGCGCGCGCTGATCGGCCTCGTTTCCGGTCACCGTGTCCTGGCCCTGAATCGCGGCGAAGACCGCCTTGGCGGCGTCAACCGAGGCGCTGGGGAACGAGAAGTCTTCGATTGCGATGCGCTTCGATTCGGGCAGCGTGCCGTTATAGCGAACCAGCCCGACGATGTTCGGCCCCGGCGATGGCGAATCCCCCGCCGCCGGCTTTTGCGCGAAGTTATAGCCCAGCACGTCGGTTTCATATCCGCCGTTGTAGGCTAAGCCGAAGAAATCGCCGTTGCCGCTGAACTTGGTTCCCAGAGCGGGCGCCACGGATAGACCGTGCGTCTCCGAGCGAAGCAGAATCTCGGGCGTATTCAGGGCGCCGGCTGAGAGCACCACCTCGCCGGCGTTCAGAGTGAAGTTCTCACTGCCGCCGCCCGTCTTGACATAACTCCCGTGAATGATCCAACCGCCCGAGGCGCCTTTCTCCAGCCAGTCTACCCTGGCCTGCGTGAGAATGGTGGCTCCGGCCTGCTGCGCCATCGGCAGGTAATTCATGTAGAGGGTATTCTTCGCGCCCACGTTGCAGCCGGTGACGCAGTTGCCGCAGTTGACGCACGGCTTTTGCTGCACGCCATGCGGATTAAGACCGTCGATGGTGAAATTGACCACGATGTCGAGCGGTTGAACCGTGGTTCCGATTTCCACCGCCCGGCGATTGAGCGCCTTCACCTTGGCGAGATTGAGCGCATCCGGATGCGGATTGGCAGCCAACACCGCCTTTGCACGCTGGTAGTAAGGCAGCAGCGCATTGTACTCGATGGCGGAAGGCCAGCTAAACTGCTGGAACACGTCTTCGTCCGGGACGATGGCGACGTTGGCGTTGATCAGCGAGGTGCCGCCCAGGCCGGAGGCTTTGATCACGGAGATATCCGGATAATTGAGCAGCTCATAGAGCCCCAGCGGATTCAGGTCGCTGCGAAGCGTCGCCACAACATCCAGCGGCGCTTCCGGATAGTCGCCCGGCTGCCGCTCTTTGCCTCGCTCCAGAATGCAGATCGAGGGCTTCGGATTCAGATCGGCCGCAGCCAGCCGGGCCGCGGTGATGGCGCCTCCGTAACCCGATCCGATCACCACGATGTCGTACGCGTTCTTGCGCTGTTCCCAAGGTGTCGATAACATACAACCCTCCTCTTCAGCTTGCGAGCATTTCCCGGAAATAATCGTTGAGAAGCCGGCCATCCGGATCGTAGGTCTGGCGCGCGGCGGCGAAGGTTTTCAACCGGTCGCCCAACGCCTTTTGCGCCTGAGCGGGCGTGATGCCGTTGGTCTGATTGAACAGCGGAATGCCACCCTGGTCGCTTGAAAACTGGTTGTAGGCCGTCAGGAACTGGTCCCATCCCGGATTCGCGGTGGACACCGGGTCGATGGTCATCACGTCGCCGTCGTAGGAATAGGAAAGCAGCGAGTTCTGATCTTTCGCGACGCGGTAGCCGACGAAAAGCATGTTGACGCGGTAGCCGTTCTGCTTGTAATACTGCTGGCAAAACTGAAAGCAGGCCCGCAGCACCGTTGGATAGGTCTCCTCGGGAAACGCCCAAAGGCTGAATGTGTAGCGGCTCGCGCCGGCGGTCAGGGGGTAACGAATGATCTGGTCTGTGGCCACGGTGTTGCCGCTCTGAATGAGATTCTCCAGCTTCCAGCGCCACAACTTATTGAATGCGTCGATTGACCTGATAGCGGACTGTCTTGTCGGGAATATCGTTCTCGGCGTTGGCGCAAACCAGCGGCCCGGCGCCGGCCCACAGATAGTTGCGCAGCGGCCAAATGAAGCGATTCGGATCGCCGGACGCGGTAGGATCATACTTCCGGAATTCGACCGTGATCAGGTTGTCGAAAGGGAAGACGTAATACATCAGCGATTCGCCGCCGGCTTTCAGAGCGGGCAACTGCTGGACGAAATCGTCAAGATTGAAAGTCTGGTGGCGCACTGCCATGGGCAGGATGGGGCGGACGCGGAAGGTGGCTTCGCAGACGATTCCGAAAGTTCCATAACTGGACCGGACCTGCTGCATCAGGTCGGGCTGATCGTCGGTGACCTCGAGGAAATCGCCGGAAGGCAGCGCCATTTTGATCCGCGTGACGTACGAGCCAACCTGGCCGAACTCGCCGGGCATTGAAGCGTCTTTGGTCCCCGCGCAGGCCGCGCTGCCTACCGAGAGACTGCCGATTTCGGTGTTGACATAGAACTGCAGATTCTGCTTTTCGAGCTCCTTGGCCACGTCGATGTAGAGCGCTCCCGCCTCCGCCGTCACCGTGCCGTTCGAGATGTCGAGAATCTTGTTCATGCCGGACATCTTGAGGATGGTGCCGCCGTTGACTACGGCGCAGGGCGCGGTGGAATGGTTGGAGCCAACCGCCCGCACCGGAGACGGATAGCTAGCGAGGTTCTTCAAGACGTTGACCACGTCGTCGGCGGAAGCCGCCTCAGCCACGGCCTGCGCGTGGGAAACCAGGTCCCCAAACCAATTGGTGACGATAATATCGCTCATCGAAAAGTGTCCTCCTTGCACTTCCGGATCGCTGCGAGCCTGGGTCGCGGCGAGTGACATCGACCAGCCCGGCCCAGGCGCTTTCCCTATGCCCCGGCGCCTTCCCTGCCAACCGGCCTCACGCGCCTTCCCTATAGTGATCTTCCGGCGCGTTTCGTTACGAGCCGGCGGTGGCCGGCAGCGCGCGCTGTTTAGCGGAGACAAACTTCGGGCCGGTGACCAGAATGCTCGCGCCGGCGCGGCGGCCGGACGCTTCGTCCATGGCGATCAGGCCCCACGGCTCGCCGAACTGTTCGCTGGTGGTGGCGGCGACCTTTTTCAGATGGGCCGCCAAGTCCTGCCGCAAGCTTTGAAACTCCGGATCGTCCAGCGCCGCTGCCGGATGCTGGCCGAACCATTTGCGGATAGCCGCCAGCCGTTGCCCGGCGCCGGCCATGGCGCCGGCCCACCACATGATGGTCGTATAGTCTGCCGTGACGGCTCCGAGCAGGGGAGCAGGCACATCCGGAAACAGCGTCGCAAAACCCGGCTGGCCTTGAGCCTTCATGCTGGCCCAGAGATCGTCGTCAATGGCGGGCTGCCGCCGAACCGCATCCGCATCGCCCTTGCTCACCAGCAATTGGATGGCGGCGCGTCCCGCGTTTTCGTAGAACTGCTGCGGCAGGGGCGCGCCGCTGGGGTCGAGAAACAGCGCCGAAGCCAGGCCGCCATCGTAATCGGTGCTGGCATGAATCATGGTGCGGCCGAAATCGTCGATGCCCGCCGGCGGGGTGGCGTCCTCGGCGGAGAACAGCCCCAGCGCGGATCCGACGCGCAACTCGCGTGCCATCCGGTCGCGGCCGGTGTCGTTTTCCAAATCGAAGAAATCGTGGCTGCAGCGCAAAGCCGGTCCACCGACCTGCTGTTGCGAGCCCTGGTAGACGGCTGTCAGCAGGAAGCTTTCCGCCATCACGTGGCGCAACTTCTGAGTATCGGCCCCAAAATTCAGCGCCGTCGAACGAATGCGCTGGGCTGTCGCTGTATCGGTGATGACCAGCGCCCCCGTCGCCGGCTCAAAAAGCACCGCGCCGCTGGCGGTCAGCGTCGAGATAGAGCCGACGTTGAGTATCCCCAGCAGGTTCACCTCGAGCCGGATCCCGTTCTTTCGCGCCTTCCACCAAACGCTCTTCACCGAAGTGACGCCGGGCAGAGCGCCGCCATGCAGTCCGCTCAGATCGCCGCGCAGCGCCTGGTCCAGCGCCTGGCGCGAATCCGCCGTCAGGGCGGCGATGTCGATGTCATACAGGAATACGGCGTCGCTGGACTGCGTCGCGGAAATCTCGGTGGAAAGCGCCAACTCCAGCTTGCGGTCCACGGCGGCCTTCACCGCATCCTGAATGGCCGCAATTTGGCCGGGGGCAAGCCCCGCCTTCTGCAGCTCGTCCAGGTCCGCGGCGGCACTCGCGCTGATGACTCCGATAATGGTAAAAAAGAGATCGGTGCTGCCGAAGCCCGCGCTCAGGCCTTCGCTGACGGTCGCGCTTACGTCAATTTCAGAAGCTTTCTCACGGTACCAGCCCAGCCGCACGCGTCCCGCGGCCAGCTTTTGCGCGCAGATTTGAAATGTGCACCGGATCTCGAAGGACGCCCCTACCTGCGCCACGCCGCCGGCGGTCACCGAGAGTGCCGGCAGTGGCGCCGGAAGCTCCGCCGATGCCAGGGGATTGGTGACCGCCAGCAGATTCGCCGTCGCCGAAAGCTTCAGCGATCCTGTTCCCGTCACCGTGGCCACGCAGCCGTCGGGCAACGAGGTCAGGTCGTCGGCGCTGGCGGGAATGATGAAACTTCCCACGGTTTGCTCCACGGCATCGAGAAGCGTAATCCCGTGCTGCAGCGGGAAATTCCGATAATTCCGGATGTCGAGCGTCCCGCCCGGGGTCACGCCGAATTGCAGCAGGCCCGCGTCCGCCGCAACCGCAGCGCCAACCGCCGCCTGCACGCCGAAGGCGACGTAACAGGTTCCCTCCGCAATCCCGATGTCGCCGGAATATACGTCGGGCAGGCTCACTACCGCCGGCGTCCTTAGAATCAATTCCAGCGATCCGTGCGCGCCGGCCAAAATGGAGATGGCGGCTGCGCCCGGCCCCGTCGCAACATTCTTGTCGAAGGAGAGGCCGCTGCTCAGCGCCGTCAGCGCCGGTTGATCGAGCGTGAGCCCGCCGGCTTTCGAAAAATCGCCGCTGCTCATCTGTAGCGCCGGCAATTGCTGAAAATACTTCAGCAGCGCGGAGAACGGAGCCAGGCTGACGTTGGCGTCCAGCCCGAGCGCATCGGTTAGTTGGATCGTCGCCATGTGATTCCTCTATTGCAGAATGTAGGGCGGATCGAAATCCGCTATGCCGGCGTGGCGGCCGGCGATCCAGCGGAGTACATAAACCACTCGCGGATCGGTCAAAGTCCCAGTGACCCCGTTGGGAATCACTTCAAGAACGGCGTGCGCCAGCAGGTCTTTATAATAATCGATGTCCGGCTCTACCACGACGCAATCGATGCCGTTCATGGTTTGCCTTTGATTCTCGTGAAACGTCAACTGCACATTGGCCTCGCCGAATTGCACCTGCTTCCAGCTTCTGGTGGCGCCGGGATGCAGCAGGGCGGTTCCCACCTCGGGCGCGAACTCGCCATGGGCCGCGGCCAGCGCCACCTGGTCCGCCATTTTCGCATCCGCCCAGGCGAAGAACCGGTCCTGCTTCGGCCCCTGTAAGTCCGAATTGTCCCAGATTAATTCCTGAATGTAATCGAGGGGAGTGAGCGACGGAAGATGAATCTGCGACATCGCGGTGACCAGATTGAAGAAACAGGCCAGGACCGGGGACTGCGTCTCCATCAGCTGCGTATAGCGATCCTCGGCCGCCGCCTCATTGGCTGCGCCCGCCGCCAGAAGACGGGCGTAGGGAATGGGATTCTGCTGGAGCGAACCCCACTGCGCGTTGTTGAAATTGAAACTGGGATCTTTGCGAAGCAGCATCAGATCGACGACGGCCGGCGCGAGCGGGCTCACTGTAACAGGCGTAAATCCGGCTTGCGAATAGCCATCGGCCGAGGCCACCACGGCGTAATTGTCGCCAAAATTGTCAAAGAACGGCAGCGCCTCGATATTGATCGTGGAAGCTCTGAAGAAGCCGTTGTTCGGCAAAGGGGTTTCGGCCTGGGCGCCATTGCGGAGCGTCAGCAGAACCTCTAGCCCCGGCGGCATCGGAGTTCTGGCGCCGGAGAAAATATTGACCGTGATTGCGCAGGGCCGGAGCCCGGTTGCGGGTGTCGCCATGTCGATTGTCCTCCCCTCGATTTTCCGCTCCTCCTATCAAATGGAGCGTTTCAAAATCGTACACCCAAAATGGATGGAAACAAAATGGGGAGCCTACCGGGTCAGCCGGGACCTCGGCGCCCGGTACCTTGACAATCTGCCCATATAGAGCATTGGGCTCGACTGCGCCGCTTCTGGTGGCCGGATTCGCGGCGGCCGTGATACCCGCATGGCGCGCCGCGCGTCTCGATCCGCTGGCCGCACTGCCGAACGATTAATCTATATAATCAAGCAGGCGAGAAGAAGTCATGACCCGCGTGGCGTTCTTTGCGATTTCGGCCATTATCACCACCCATCTCAGCCTGGCGCAGGATGTCGCGGGGACGTGGGCTGGCGCCATGCCGAGAGTAGGCATGGGGGGCACTCTGACCCTCGGGCAAGGGGCGCGCTGGGTAGTCGCCTTGTCCAAAGACCGTCACGGGAATCTGACCGGTACGATGTTGCGGGCGCCGGGGGGGCCCTCATGCTGGGAGGGTCTTTCATTATGCAGCTCCAAACGATTACCTTAAACGGGTCGAAGTTGAGCTTCGCCGTGGACACCCCCGGCGGTACGCGGTACTTCGCCGGCACGTTGAGCGACGACGGAAATTCGATTGACGGCTGGTTCATGAATCTGCCGCTGAAACTGGAGCGTTCGGGCCACGCCCGCACTACCAAGAGTATGCCCGCGAAGGCTGCGCAAGCCGCAGCTCCGTTGCCTGGGGCGCCTCCGGCAGAGGTCACGCCGGCCACAGCCGCGGAATCGTCCGCGGCTGTGGCGCGCGCGCTGGCAAAACTCAAGGGCACCTCGGAGCGCCTGCTGAGGTATACGTGTCTTGAGACCATCGAGCGCACTTATTACTCCGAGCCGGTCAAACTGGGCGCGCACGCCATGAGCGAAGCTCCGGAGCAGTCGTGCGACGGCAAGGCGTTCAGCAAAGACGGCCACCTTGCTCTAGATGCGGAGGACCGTTTGCGGATCGAGGTCGCCATAGCCGGCGGCAAGGAGATTCACTCTTGGGCGGCGGCGAACCGCTTCGACTCGCGTTCCGTTTTCGAGATGATTCCCAACGGTCCGATGAGTACCGGCGCTTTTGGCTCGACGCTGGTCGACATTTTCGAAAATACGGGCGCGCGTTATACCTTCACTGGCGGAAAGAGCGACGGCTCGCGCAACCTTTTCGAATATGCGTTCGAGGTGCCTCTTGAGGCCAGTCACTCTTCTGTCCAGGCTAGGGCTAGGGGTGAATGGATCAAGACGGGCTACAGCGGACCATCGACCGGAGCTATTTTTCGCGCGGCGAAATTTGCTCGACGTTTTCAGCAATCCGTCGGTCCGCTTCCGCGTGCTTGCCGAAGGGCCGGAGGCGGTCGATTACGGTTTTCAAGTGCCTGTTGAAGCCAGCCATTATTTCGTGGGCGCAAGAGGGGAATGGCTGGCGGCCGGGTACAGCGGCTCCTTCCAGGTCGACCGGAAGTCGCTCGATATCAAGCGGTACGCGGTGGAATCGGATGAGCTGCCGCCGCGGACATCGGGGTGCGAAATCAGCAGCGTGCTTGAGTTTGGCAGCCCACAGGCCGCGGGAGCAGGCTGGTTTGTGCCAGCGAAGAGCACGGCGCATGATGTCTTGCGGGACACTACCGAAACCGACTCGGTGACCGCGATCTCGGATTGCCTGGCGCCTTCGCCGGCTCCGGCCGCGCATCCATCCAGCCAGGGCGCGCCCTTGCGGCCGGGAATCGCTTTGACCCTGGCCTTAAACGCTCCCATCGATTCCGGCGTTGCCGCCGCGGGCGACGCGATTTCCGCCAGCATCACCGAAGCCTATTTTGCCGGGACGCAAGCGGTGGAATTTCCCCGCCTCAAGGGCGCCACCGTGAGCGGCCGCATCGTTCGCGTGGAACATCGCATGGCACGCCACGGGGACCCGCCGTATTTCGTAATTTCGGTTGCGTTCGACACGCTGGAAGCGAATGGCGTGGTTTCGCCATTTTACGCGAGGTTATTCGGCTTGCCGAAAGGAGTGACGCGGCCGCTTCCGCGGAAAATGCCCGGCCCCGGAAACCGGGATTGGCCGGGCTCGTTCAGGTTCACTAACCGAAACCCACGCCTGGTGGTTGAAGCGCCTTTCTATTCCAAATGGCTGACCACGGCGCCGGACGCGGTGTACTGAGCCCGCAAGGAAAGCCGCAAGGATAGGTGCAAAAAGGCGCAAAAGGGCGCAATCGGATGCAGTTGCCCCATCGCGAAACCTCTTGCCCGCTGGCTGGTCTATCCCACATCGACGAGAGCGAAGGATCGGCGATGAGACGGCGATGCCCGCGAAATCCAGGACCTATTTCAGCTTTGCGCCAGCGAGTTGGGAAACCGCGCCCAGGGTCGTCTGCGCCGCATTCAGGCCGAGCCGGAAATCGCCGTCCGAATAGTGAGAATAAACGTCGGTGGGTTGGTGGTGCGTCGGGTCCCAACCGGCGCCGATCTGCGATCCGCGTTCGAGCTCGCGCAAGCTGATCGAAGGGACCAGATCCATGAATGGCCCCGAATCCGTGTTTGTCATGTGGTTCCCCACCGCCGCGGGATAATCGGTCGCATATTTCTCGTTGGCCGCGAGGAACGCCCACGCGAGGTCGGCGGCCGGCGCCGCGAATTTCGATCGGGATTGGAACTCGATATTCACATCGGCTTCCGGCCGCTGCTGGTCGCTTACCGTGCCGTCCTTCCTCGGCATTCCGTGATCGAACATCATCATGTCGTGTTGAATCATGCCGAGCCATTTCGGCTCGGGATACTTTCCCGATCCCGGAGGGTCTTCCTTCCCTTGCAGGTCCTTGCGCTGGTCCGCATAGGCCCTCGCGCCGTTCGTGCCCGTCTCTTCGTTATTCCACAGCGCGAACCGGATCGAGCGGTCAGTGACGACATCGGGACCGCTCAGCACGCGCGCCAGTTCCATCACCAGCGCCGTGCCGGACCCATCGTCGTTCGCCGCTTCGCCCCAGCCGATGCCGTCCATGTGTGCGCCCACGATGTACATCTCTTCGGGATGCGTCGCGCCGATCTTCGTGCAGTAGACCTCCTCGCGCGGACCGGGCGTCGATGGCTGCGAGTTGAGTTCGCGAAGCCGTGTATCGGGCTGCAAATCCGGGTCGTTATTGACTCCGACCAGACCGCGCTCGCCTCGTAGTACCGCGCCGCCAGGCACTCCTCGTCCGCCGCGACCGCCGCGACCGCCGCCGTCCCCGCCGGCTCCATTCGCGCCGGCGCGGCCGCCAGCCGCCCCGGCGCCATTTCTTCCACCGCGCGCGGCCGGCTGGTATACGTAATGGATGCGTTCGGTGTTCGTGCAGCCATAACTCTTGAGCTGCGCTTCGATCCAGTCGATCGCCTGCCGGTTTCGATCGGTCCCCTCCCTGCGATCTCCAAACTTGGTCAAGCCCCTGATGGTCGCTTTATAGCGCGGCAAGTCGAGCCGGCCGACCAGCGCTTTGATCGGATCGTTCGCGGGCGCCGCCTGAGCGGCTTGGTCAGCCTGGGGAAACGCGCAAGGCGCCACCAAAACGGCAGCGAAGATCGGGAGCAGGTGTCTGGAGCGCATAAGGATTTCGCCATTGTAGTAAATTGGCGATCGCGAATGGGGAACGTGTAGCCGGTACAGGTTTTGTGGGCAGGCTGCCAACCGGCGGACTGTTAATCCGCCTGCTGGAGCTTATTCCGCCCACCCCAAGCACTATACGAGGACCCTGCCAACCTATGTTCCACCGTAGAATTTCCCCGCGAACAATTCCCGGTCGTTAAATACAGAAACTCGGCGCCTTCGTTTGCCTTACTCGCAGGCGCGCGTCAAGCCGGCAGGCGGATTCACAATCCGCCGCAGATTGACAATCCGCCCCACAAAGTGGAAAAGAATATGCTCCCATCGACAGTCTGCCCCACAATCCGTGCGCAAACGGCTATATGCGACAATCCTTGAAGGCAGGCGCCCGATGCCTTTCGGCCGATGGAAACGAATCGGATTCGCAGCTCTTGTCCTCGCCGCGACTCTATCGGCCCAGCAACCTGCCGCGCCGGCGGCGCCGAGGTTCGATGTGGTTGCCATTCGTGCCGTGCCCTCAAGCGCAGCTCCAATTATGCGGGACCAAGACTTTACGTCGATCTCACCCGGCGGCCAGTACGTCGATTCGCGAACGGTTCTGCCTTGGATGATCGCCTTCGCCTATGACGTGAAGAACCCGGACGCACAACTGGTGGGGCTTGGGCGAAAAACCAAGCCTACGCGGTAGCAGCCAAGCCGGCGGAGGGTTTTCCAGCCTCTCCGCCAGGCGAAAACCGAGAGTAGGTGCGTCTGATGATGCGCGCGATGCTCGCCGACCGTTTTCATTTGCAATTGCATACCGAAACCCGCCATGAGCCAATACTTAACCTTGTTGTCGCAAAGGGCGGCATCAAGATCAAGGAGGTGGGACCCTCCGCGCCGCCGGACAAGGAAGGCCATGTCAATGCGGCGGTCGGCAACAGAAGCGGCCGGATGATCGCAAACAAGGCGACTATTGCGGGTCTTGCCAGCGTATTAGCCCTATTCCTGAAGCGGCCGGTGGCAGACCAAACCGGGCTGAAAGGCTATTACGATTTCGAAGTGCACTGGAACGCGCCGGAAGCACTCGATGGGCAGCCTCCCGCGCCAGGACTAGGCGCCGAAGGCGAGGGGCTCCTCATCTCGAATTTGCAGGAACAGTTTGGATTACGCCTTAAGAAAACCGCCGGCCCGGTGGAATATTGGATCGTAGACCACGTCGAACCGCCGACAGACAACTGAGCCATGAGCATGGGATAATCGAGACAGTCCCCTCACTGCATGGATCGCGAATTCATCCGCAATTTCTCTATCATTGCGCATATCGATCACGGCAAATCGACGCTGGCGGATCGTTTGCTCGAAGTCACCGGCGCGTTGTCCGAGCGCGAAATGATGGCGCAGGTCCTCGACTCGATGGACCTCGAGCGCGAGCGCGGCATCACCATCAAAGCCCATGCCGTGCGCTTGAATTACCGCGCCGACGACGGCAAAATGTACCAGTTGAACCTGATCGATACGCCCGGTCACGTGGATTTTTCCTACGAGGTTTCGCGCAGCCTGCAGGCCTGCGAGGGCGCGCTGCTGGTGGTGGACGCGTCGCAAGGCGTGGAAGCGCAGACGCTCGCCAACACATATCTGGCGCTGCATCACAACCTCGAAATCATCCCCGTAATCAATAAAATCGATCTGCCGGCCGCCGAGCCCGAGCGCGTCCGCGAGCAGATTGAGACCGTGATCGGCCTCGACGCGCGCGGGGCCGTGCTGGTGAGCGCCAAGCAGGGAGTCGGCATCCACGAAGTGCTGGAATCGATCGTGCACCTGGTGCCGCCGCCCAAAGGGTCGCCCGATGCGCCGCTGCGCGCGCTGATTTTCGACTCCTGGTTCGACGCCTACCGCGGCGTCATCATTCTGCTGCGCGTGATGGAAGGCCGGCTGCGCATGGGGCAGAAGATCCGGTTATGGTCGAACGGCCAGGTCTTCGACGTAGATGGTCTCGGTTACCAGGCGCCGAAAGCCACGCCGTGCGACGAGCTTTCCGCCGGCGAAGTGGGCTTTCTGATCGCCAATATCAAGACGGTGTCGGACGCCAAGATCGGCGACACGATTCTCGACGACGAAAATCCCGCCCCTGAGCCGCTGCCGGGCTTCGAAGAGATCAAGCCGATGGTGTTCGCCGGCTTGTATCCGGTGGAATCCCACGAGCACGGCCTGTTGCGCGATGCGCTGGAAAAACTGCGGCTGAACGACAGCGCGTTCAGCTTCGAGCCGGAAAACTCCGTGGCGCTGGGCTTCGGATTCCGCTGCGGCTTTCTGGGCCTGCTGCATCTGGAGATTGTGCAGGAGCGCCTGGAACGCGAATTCGATATCGACCTGATCACCACCGCGCCCGGCGTGCGCTACCGGATTACGGCGACCAACGGGGAAGTGATCGAGGTGAATAACCCGACCAAGTTTCCCGATCCCTCCGAAATCAAACAGATCGAGGAGCCGATCATCGACGCGACCGTGATTACGCGCGAAGAGTATCTGGGCGGCATTCTCAAGCTGCTCGAAGAGAAGCGCGGCGTGCAGAAGAAGTTCGAATACATCGGCGCCGGCCGCGTGATGCTGATGTACGAGATGCCGCTCAACGAAATCGTGCTCGATTTTTACGACCGCCTAAAATCGGCGTCGCGCGGCTATGCGTCGCTGGATTATCACCTGGCCGGCTTCCGCGTCTCGCCCATGGTGAAGCTCGACGTGCTGGTAGCAGGCGAGCCGGTGGACGCGCTGACCATCATCGTCCACAAGGAATTTTCCTTCGAGCGCGGCAAGGATCTCATCTCGCGGCTGCGCAAATTGATTCCGCGGCAGCAGTTCGACGTGGCGTTGCAGGCGGCGATCGGGAACAAGATCGTAGCCCGCGAGAATATCTCGGCGCTGCGCAAGAACGTGATCGCCAAATGCTATGGCGGCGACATTTCGCGCAAGCGCAAGCTGCTCGAAAAACAGAAGGAAGGCAAGAAGCGCATGAAGCGCGTGGGGCGCGTGGACATACCGCAGGAGGCATTCCTGGCGGTGTTGAAGGTGGGCCAGGGCGACGAGGACGAGTGACTTCCGAGGCGGGGCGGGCCCATGGCCAGGCCGTGGGCCCGCCCCACAAGCCGTTTACTGAACTGGCAGCAGCACGGTGTTGCTCTGCTGGCCGTTGATTGCGATGCTTAGCGCGGCATTCGTACCCGAAAGCGATGGGTCGGTGAGCGTGAACTGTACCGCGTCCACGCCGACGCTGCCTGCCAGCGCGAAAGTGGCCGATGGCGCCAGCGTGCCGCTGCCCGCCGAGAGGGTCACCGGATCCGTCGCGGTATAGACGGGCGCCGCAGGCACCACAAATCCTTCGGGCCGCGCGGGGTTGGTGGGGCCGAAGCCCGTGCCGTACACGGTAAGCAGCTCGCCAATCTGGGCCAGTGAGGTTTGCGTGACCAGCGTGCCATCGGCGTGGAAAGCCAGCGCGAACGATTGGCCGTTCACTATCTGCTGGAACAATCCGGGGGCGTCCTGCACAACCGTGAAATTCGCCGTCACGTTGGCGGCCCCGGCGGCAACCACGGTGAGGGTAGCGGCGCCGGGCTGCACATCCGCGGGAAGTTGGAAGTTCATCTGCGAGGGCGAAACGAAGAATAGCGGCAATAAGCGGTTTCCCAGCATCACCGAAACTCCGCCCAATGTCTGCGGAAGCGGGTTTCCCGGCGCCGTCGCCGTGCCTGCAGCCATATTCCCGCCGAAAATCGACCCGACCGATCCTGGCGCAATGGCATTTACGGGCGTGGTTCCGGCGCCATTTTCAACCCCCGTGGGCGCCACGTACGGGATTTTGGCCATCATGGCCTGAACGGCGCGCGGCACGCTCATGGCAAGCGAGCCGGAGGAATTCGAACCGGTCAGATCGCCGCTCCAATATTGGAATTTGAAACCCGTCTGCGGAGCCACGCTCACGGTAACCAGGGCGCCGGAGGCGTAGAATCCATCGGGCGACGCCGGCTGCACGGTCCATGCGGCCGAGTTGGCGGGACTTGAACTCATCGCCAGATAATTCATCAAATGGTAGTTGGCGTAAACCGTGATCGGGTCCGTGCCGAGAGTCACCATGAGGCCGCCGGGACCGCCGGTTGAGCCGCCCGTCCATCCGGTGAGATCTTGCCGCGTGCCGGCGCCCTGGGGCACGGAGGCCGGCGCGGCGACATTGATTTGCGCTCCCACGGGCTGCTTCACGTCGCAAGGAGTGGCGCATGCCGTACCGTTCACGGTTACGGAGACGCCGGCGAGAGTGCTGTTGACAATCAAGTGGCCCACGGGCGTATAAGTAGCTACCATGCGGACGCCCACGCCAACGGCGGACGCGGGCACAGTGAGCGATTGCGCGGCGGCGCCGCCGTTCGACCAACCGGAGAAGCCCCACACATGTCCCGTGGAATCGGTCTGCTGCACGGGCGCCGAAAACGTGTGCGTCGCGCCAATGCTCCACAGGAAATTGTAGGGCGGCGCGCTTGAGACGCCATCCACGGTGATATTCAATTCAGGCGGCGAAGTCTGAAATGCGACCCCCACGGCAGGGCCGAAAACAGCCGTCAACGTACCCGGGGTGACGCTCGCGGCGACGGTATAGGCATGGGTGGCGGCGGCGCCGTCGCTCCAAGAGGAGAACACCCAAGGGTTGCCGGTGGAATCCATTTGCGGAGAAATCACGCCGACGGTGTGAACGGTATCGAATCCCCACTGCAGCGTGTAAGGCGCGGTGATGGTCGAATAGTCCGCCAGAACCTGCAGGCCCGGGGGAGAGGTTAAGAAGTTGATGCTGCGCGCAGGGGCGAAATGCGGATAAACCGTAGTGGGCGCGTTCAGCGTAACCGTACTCTGAAACCCGACGATGCTCTGGTTGGTGGCGGAATACCAGCCGACGAAGACATAGCCGGTGTTCGGAATCGCCTGAACCGTAACGGCGGAGCCGGCTGCAATATATATCTGCTCATCGCAATTCGTGGGCGCGCCGCCCACGTACACCGTACCCGGGCCGGGCAAGCCCGATCCGTCGCACGGGTAGAAATTCACGCTCAACGCATAATTCATGGTGAACACGGCGGTATATGAGGTGATTGCGGGGTCGGACGTAACCGTGATGGAGTTGTTCGCGAATGTGCCTTGATCCCAAGTCCAATTCTGGAAAATCAATTGCTCGCCAAGAATCGTATTGGCCTGCGTGCTGGTCGCGGAGAGCACGTGCTTGCTTCCCGCCGGCCACAACGCGCTGGTGGGCTGCGTATAGTTCTGCCCATCCACGTTATAGCCCGCGCCGCTTGGGTTTGTGCCGATCAATGTGATGGAGTTCTGCGCCCAGGCCACGGAGACAAATGCCGCGGCCAAAGCGAAACGCGCGAATTGAGAATACTTTTGCATTTTGCGATACCAACCAAAGCGAAGTATACGTACAATCGCCTCGAATTACACGACTAACTTTGGTAATTCGGATAGTGTTACCTTTTTCTATCATTGATTCGGAGGCGGGCGATGCCGTGTAATTGAGAGTATTCGAAGACGGCAATTATGCGCTACAACTATTTCCACTTACCGCTTGTATTCGCGTTGGCTTCCGGATTGGGCTTGCCCGCGCCGGCCTCCGCCCAGGTGTTTGGCAGCGTGACCGCGATCGGCGGATCGGCTTCCGATATCGCGCTCGACGAATCGCGAGGCCTGCTCTACGTAGCCAACTTCGGGGCCAACCTGATCGACGTGATGTCCACTACGGACGGCTCGATTCACAGCTCGATTAACGTAGCGCCACAGCCGGGCGCGCTGGCTATTTCAAAGGACGCGCAGTATCTGCTGATCGCCCACTACGCCAACGGCTTGACTACGCCGCAAGGGTCGAACCTGATCACGCTGATCCATCTGGCCGATAACTCGATACAAACCTTCAACACCGGCGATGCGCCGCTGGGCGTGGCGTTCCTGGGCAATAATCTGGCGCTGATCATTACTACCACCAGCATTCTGTCGTTCAGTCCGGTATCCGGCCAGACGGCGGTGCTGGATACATTCGCCAATCTCGCGAACGCTCTTCCCGTGAATCAAGCCACGTTTCCCAGCCAGATTCTGCAAACCGCGCTGACGACCTCCGGCGACGGCAACACGGTGTGGGGCATCGCCGGAGCGGGCACTGGCAGTCAGGTCATTTATCGCTATAACGCGGCCGCGGGCAGCATCTACGCCTCGGTCTATGTATCTTCCCCGGCGCTGCTGCCGCGCGTCAGCGTTTCATACGACGGCTCGTACGCGATGATCGGCTATAGCCTGATAGCGACCAACACGCTCAATCCCGCGGGCTTTCTGCAGGGGCGCTATCCTAACGTAATCGCTTCGACCACCATTACCGGAAGCGCCATCGATTCGACCAACGGCATCATATACGGTCAGTTCCCCGATGCAAACCAACCTACCGGTCTTTCCTCGGCGGCGGCGGCATCCTCCGCCAAGCTGCCGGCGCTTCTCATCATGGATTCGGATAACTTAACGGAGCACTACCGGATCAACATGCCGGAGGACATGGTGGGGCGGACGATTCTGAATTCGGCGGGAACGGTCTTATATGCCATTTCCGAGAGCGGCGTGATGACGCTGCCGGTTGGAAATTTGAATCAGTACCACCGTGTGGCCGCGGCGCAGGAAGACCTCCTGATTGCGACCAACTTCTGCAACCAAAGCAACGTGACGCAACCGCTCACCATTACCGACCCCGGCGGCGGAAGCACCGCTTTCACGATTACCGCGAGCCAGGCCGGCGTCAGCATCTCGCCGTCTTCCGGAACCACGCCCGCCACGGTGCAAGTAAGCGTAAACCCCACCGCATTTCCAGGCTCCGTCGGTACCACCGCGGTGACTCTGCAGATCTCTTCGGGCAGCGCGGTGAATCAGCCGAAGTCGATACGCCTGCTGTTAAACAACCCGGACCCGAGCCAGCGTGGCACGGTGATCGACCAGCCCGGCGTGCTCAGCGATATTCTGCCCGACGCCGCCCGCAACCGTTTCTACGTGCTGCGGCAGGACATGAACCAGCTTCTGGTGTTCGACGGCAGCTCGAACAGTCTGCTCGCGACCCTGCGAACGGCCACCTCTCCGACGATGATGTCTTTTAGCAGCGATCAGAATTACCTGCTGGTGGGGCACAACGATTCCGGAGTGGTGAAGGTGTTCGACTTGAATGCGCTGGCGGAGGCCTCGAATTCGCCGATAGTGCTGCCGGGCGGACATTACGCGCGCTCGATTGCGCAATCGAACGCGGCGACGCTGGTATTGGCGCGCAACGAAGGCACCGGCACGGGCGTCGTGGATGCTCTCAACCTCACGGCCCAGACCGCCTCGGCGCTGGGCACGCTCGGCATTTACAAGAATTCCGTATCGTCCACCGCGGTGCTGACGCCCTCGCCGAACGGGAGCACGATTCTGCTGGCATCGCCGGATGGCAACGTGATGCTGTATTCCGCCTCGGCGAATTCTTTTGTGGCTTCGCGGCAGGATCTTAGCGCGCTTGCCGGGGCTTTCGCGGCATCCAGTTATAACACGTACGTGGTGGGGAACAACATATTCAACGCTTCCCTGGTGCCATCCGGAACAATGGGGCCCACGGGGGCCGTCTCTTCGGGCTTCGCCTTCACCGGCCCGGGCGGGTATATGGCATCGGCATCCTCGTCATCGGGCGCGGGCATCATCCAACAGATGAGCTCGCTGCAGAGCGGTTCGGCGAGTCCCGTAACCATGGTGGAAGCTCCGCTGTTGCCCACTGCGATAGCGGTTGCCACGAGCACTGGCACTGGAACCGGTACCGGCACTGGAACCGGTACCGGCACTGGCACTGGAACCGGCACTGGAACCGGCACGACTGGCTCCGGCAGCACGAGTGCCTACGCTCTGGCGAGTTTTACGCGCACCGTGGCTCCGCTGCCTTCGGCGGGAACGGTGGTGGTGCTGTCTACATCGGGCTTTACGGTGTTGGCGGCGAACTACGGGGCCGCGGTAGCGCCGCCGCAGATTGCGAGCGTTGTCAATGCGGCGAATGGAACCTCTCCGGTTGCGCCGGGAGGCTTGATCAGCGTCTACGGACAGCAAATGAGCCCGGTGAACATGGCCACCAGCCAGATTCCACTGCCGACCGCGCTGGCCGATTCCTGCCTGAGCGTCAACGGCTCGCCGGTTCCGCTGCTGTTCGTTTCCAGTCAGCAGATCAACGCGCAGCTGCCTTTCAACGTAAGCGGCAGCTCTTCGCTGACCATACACTCGCCGGGCGGCATCAGCGATAACTATTACTTTACCGTGCAAGCGACGGCGCCCAGCGTTTTCATGAGCGCAGCGGCGGGACCGGAGACGGGATTAGCAGCCATTGTGCGCATGAATAATAACCAGTTAGTGACCCCGACTAACCCGATCAATCCCAATGACACCATTGTGATCTTTCTCACCGGGATGGGTCAGACCACGCCCCAGGTAGTGGCGGGCTTGCCGTCACCCCAGAGTCCGCTGGCAGTGGCGAACGCTGCGCCGATAGTTACACTGGGCGGCGTCGCGCTGACCGTAAGTTATGCGGGTCTTTCACCCGACGAAGTTGGCGTGTATCAGATCAACGCGAGCGTGCCCGCCGGAATCACACCGGGGTTGAGCATTCCCCTGACCATCAATCAGGGCGGCGGGGCTACGACATTAAACGTAAGAGTTGTGAATTAGGAGCTATTGTCCATGAGAAGCCTGGTATTTTCGATTGTGATCCTTGGCGCGGCGACCGCCGCCTTCGCCCAGCAATGGGAGTTCGGCGCGGTGGGCGGCGGCAGCCTGCTAAGCGATGTTTCGGTCAGCGGGGCGGCTGGTAAAGCCACTGCGGGCTTCGCGCCCGGCGCGGCCTTCGGCGCGTTTGTCGGAGAGAATCTTTACAGCCACCTGACCGGTGAACTGCACTATGAATTTATGCAGAGCGACCTTCGCCTTTCGAGCGGCGGCCAAACCACGGCGCCGTTCACCGGCGTGGCGCATGCCCTGCACTTCGATATGGTTTATCACACCAACAGGAAAGAATCGCGCACGCAGTTTTTTGCGGCCCTGGGCGGCGGCGTGAAGGTGTTTCGGGGAACCGGCGCTCCGGAGGCGTATCAGGCGCTGAGCCAATTCGGTTACCTCACCCAGACGCAGGCCGTCAAGCCGATGGTGAGCGTGGGCGGCGGCCTGACATATCAACTGGCGCCGAGGATTTTTCTGCGGGCTGAAATCCGCGATTTCATCACGGCCTTTCCGTCGGCGCTCATTACGCCGGCGCCCGGGATGAAGTTCGGCAGCCTGCTGAACGATATAGTGCCGCTGGTGGGAATTACTTACGTTCATTAAGACGGGGCTGGCGTGCCCGGGCACTACTCGCCAAAGCTGTATGTTTTGCGGGGCAGATTGTCAATCCGCGGCGGGCCCAGAGGGCGCCCTGAATCCGCCTGCCGGCTTTGACGCGCCATGCGGGTAAGCAAACGCGCGGGCTCCGAGCCTCTGCATCTTGACGGCCTGGCTAATTAACCGCCAGGAAGGTTCCCCGAGCGATGTCGAGATGCCCGTGGGAAGAGCTTTTCGCGGTGCAACATGGGGTTGGCAGGCCCTCTTAGAGCGCCTCGGCGAGTGGAATAAACTCCGTCAGGCGGATTCACAATCCGCCGCAGGTTGACAACCTGCCCAAGGGGCCGCTTGCAACGGTATCCTACACTCTGATATAAAACGCTAATCGCCGCTTGCGCTTGAGTTGCGCCGGTCAAATGCCCGAGAAGAAGAAAAGCACCGCCAGGAAGTCCACCGATAGGCATATGACGAATCCACAGGCCACTGCATCCGTGAAATCCTCGGAACCGGTTCGCGTTGCCGCGGCGCCACCCTTGAACGGACAAAAGCAGCTGAGCAGTTTCGAAGCCGCCATGAAGCTGTTTCACACGCGGAACATGAAACCGGCGCGCGAGCTGTTCGAACAAGCGGCGCAGGGCCCGGAGCGGGATGTGGCGCAACGGTCGCGGCTGCATATTGCCATGTGCGACCGGCGCCTGGAACAGGCCAGCGTCAGTTTGCGATCGGCCGAAGACTACTACACCTACGGCATTGCGCTGCTCAACTCGCGCAAGATCGCAGAGGCGCGGACGCATCTGGAGCAGGCTCTCAGTCTGGCGCCGGAGGCCGACCATATTCATTACGCGGTGGCGGCGGTGCAGGCTCTCAATGGCGACCTGACCGGCGCGCACGAGCATCTCAAGCGCGCCATTGAAATAGAGCCGCGGAACCGGCTCCACGCTCGCCAGGACACGGATTTCGCGCACCTGGCGCATCAGCCGCCGTTCGAGGCGCTGCTCTATCCCGAGAAGAAGAGCTGGTAGTGGCCGCGCCGCCGCTTCGCGTGGTCGCCATCGGGGGCGGCACCGGCCTTTCCTCGCTGCTGCAGGGACTCAAGCGGTATGCGTGGACCGGCGAAGTGGATATCACCGCCATTGTTACGGTGACCGACGACGGAGGAAGCTCCGGACGCCTGCGCCGCCAGTTCGACGTGCTGCCGCCGGGCGATATCCGCAACTGCATGGTGGCGCTGAGCGAAGATTCGGCGCTGCTTGCGCGGTTGTTCCAATATCGTTTCGATGCCGGCCGCGGGCTCAAGGGACACAGCTTCGGCAACCTGTTCCTGATGGCGTTGACGCACATCATGGGCGATTTTCCGGATGCCGTGAAAGCGTCCGCGGAAGTGCTCAAGATCGCCGGACGCATCTTTCCCGCCACGGCCGCCAATGTGGCGCTGGAGGCTACGCTGGCGAACGGAACGACCGTGATTGGGGAAACGCGCATCAGCCGGAGTAAACAGCCGATTCGATCGATCCGGCTGCGGCCGCGGAAGGCCGAGCCCATGGCCGAGACTCTGGCGGCCATCGCGGAAGCGGACGTGATCACGCTGGGGCCGGGCTCGTTGTTCACCAGCGTGATCCCAAACTTGCTGGTCGCGGGGATTTCAGCGGCGCTGCGCCGGTCGCCCGCGGTCAAGGCGTATTTCGTGAATCTGATGTCGCAGCCCGGCGAAACCACGGAATTCACCGCGTCCGACCACATTCGCGCCCTGCGCAAGCACGCCGGCGGGCAGTTGCTGGACTATGCGGTGATCAATATCCGCCCCATTACATCGGCGATGAAGGCGCGCTATGCGAATCAGCAGGCGTTGCCGGTGGTGAACGACATCGACGCGCTCTTCAAACTGGGAGTGAAGGTGATGGGGGGGAAACTGGCGCGGCACGGCGAGACCCTGAAGCACGATCCCGAGGCGACGGCGGCGGTGGTTGTGAAACTGGCGCAAGAGGGACGGCGGCGGCGCGGCTCGCGGAAATAGCGGCTGGGCGGACATAATAGGAGAGATGCCATCTCCCGTGACAATTGTGATTCTGGCCGCCGGCCTGGGCACCCGCATGAAATCCCGCAAGGCCAAGGTGTTGCATCGCGCGGGCGGAAAAACGCTGATCGAACACGTGGTGGAGACGGCGTTGAAGCTGACTTCCGCGGACCGCATTGCGGTGGTGGTGGGACATCAGGCGGAAGACGTGCGGATGGCGGTGAAGCATCCGGGCATCCGGTTCGTGGAGCAGAAGGAGCAAAAGGGCACGGGCCACGCGGTGATGGTTTGCCGCGAGGCGCTGGGGACTCAAGACGGCTACCTGACGATTCTCTACGGCGATTCGCCGTTACTGCTGCCGGAAACGCTGCAGCGGCTGATCGACCGGCAGCGTAGCGCAGCATCAAGCGCTGAGGCCGCGGGCACGCTGATGAGCGCCATTATGGGCGACCCCACGGGCTACGGGCGCGTGATCCGCGACAGCTCGGACCATGTGGCGGAGATTGTGGAACAGAAGGCCGCGAACCCCCAGCAACTCGCCATTCGCGAGGCCAACATGGGCATCTATTGCTTTCGCGCGGACCTGTTCTGGAAGTATGTGGACCAGATCGGCCCGGACAATCCGGCGCACGAATATTACCTGACCGACATGGTGGCGATTCTGGACCGCGCCGGATTCTACGTGGAGGCGATGCAGATTGCCAACCCGGACGAGGCGCTGGGCATCAACGACCGCGTGGATCTGGCGCATGTGGACCGCATTCTGCGCCACCGGAAGACGCGCGAGCTGATGCTCGGGGGCGTGACCATCGAGCGGCCGGAAACGGTGTCGATCGATGGGGATGTGCGCATCGGGATGGATACCGTAGTGGAACCGTTCGCGCGCATTTTGGGCCGGACGTCGATCGGCGAGAATTGCCGGGTAGGCGCGGGAGCGATCGTGCAGGATTCCGAAATCGCGGACGAAGCGGAGATTTTTCCGTACACCATTGTGAACCGCTCGAAGATCGAGCGCGGCGCGCAGTTGGGGCCGTTCGCGCGGCTGCGATTCGATAACCACGTGGCCGAAGGCGCGCATATCGGCAACTTTGTGGAATTAAAGAAGACGCAGATGGGCGCGGGCGCGAAGGCCAATCACCTGGCGTATCTGGGCGATGCCAAGATCGGCGCGAAGACGAATATCGGCGCGGGAACGATTACGTGCAATTACGATGGATTCAACAAACACCCGACGGTGATCGGCGCGGGCGCGTTCGTGGGCAGCAATTCTTCGCTGATCGCGCCGGTGGAGATCGGCGATGGAGCGATTGTGGGCGCGGGCTCGGTGATCACCGAACCGGTTCCCGCGGATTCGCTGGCGATCAGCAGGCCGCCGCAAGTGGTGAAGCCGGAGTGGGCCAGGAAGCGGCGGGCGCTGGCGAGAAAGTAGCGTGGCGGGCCGCACGGATTGAACAGCTGCTTCTCTGGCCGCTAGATTCGGTTCTATCGCGAAATCGCTTACTTAACGTGCGCGGCTCCGATCAGAGCCACGACCGTGAGGGAGTGGTTTCCAGGAAGAGCACCGAATCACGGCATCTGCGGGCTGGCGCTATCGAGCATTTTCGCAACCCAATCGGCGTGGGGTAGACCGCAAACGGCGAGAGCCTTAATCTCCCTGTCCACGTCATACTCCACGCGCCGGATTGACGGCTGGGAATCGTCCAGCAAGAGGTATGCCGCGCGGCGATCACCGTCGTAAGAAAGACTGACGCTGCCGGTGTTGGCCACTATCATTCCCGTTCCTGACACGCTCCGGACGTACGCTCGATGGATATGCGCATAGATGGCGATCGGCTGGCCGAGCGGCGAGTAAACCGACTCCAGCTCGGCATCGCTCGCAGTATGCGTGGGTGCGCGCCAGCGACTCTCGGGACTGGCATGCACCAGGGCCATCGGACCATGAATCTGAGTGCGCGGCAGGCTGCTCAGCCACGCCAGGCGCTCTTCTCCCAGCGCTTCACAGGTTGCCGCCGCCATCTCCTGGATAACGGCTAAAAGGGGCTGCATCTGGGGCGATCGCTTCGCAAACTCAGTCAGCGACTCGGGCTTGAAAAGCATTTCATCCGTATTGCCAACCACGCCTTGCCAGCCGAGATCGCGAATGCGATCCACAATCTCCGCGGGGCTCGCTCCGCCGTCCGCCAGATCGCCGCCGTGGAGAATCAAGTCGGGAGAGGTTTGCCGCAGATCCGCTAGGACTGCCTCAAAGGCCGTCCGGTTGCCGTGGATGTCGGATACGATCGCTATGCGCATCGCCGTTCTCCTGTATCGCGTAGCGCCACGATAGCACCAATCTCCCATGGTTCTGTACTGTGACGCCCCGTTTGACGCCGGGCAGTATTGTTCTCGATCGAACAGAACGCTGGGACTACTCCTCTTGACTGAGGACCGCCCTTTGCATTATCCAGGGAATTGAGAGTTCTGTCGCTGGAGGAAAACATGGCGGTATCCGATCAGGAATTGGCTTTGCGTTTGCGAGTGGTTAACGTAGCGTTGGGACTTTTACAGAGTGGCGCGCACTATTACTGGGGCGCGCCGGATTCCGGCCTGGTTGCGCTGGCCGCCAACAACTTCAGCACCGACGTGACGAAGCGGCACGTCCTGGCGGCATCCACCGATGGGACGCACTTTTGCGCCGGGCGTTGCGACAGGACCGCGGTGCGGACGCAATGGAACGGGTCGAGCGAGGCGGCCCTGGCGTTAGTGGACGCGGCGGCCGTCCTGTTTCCGCGCTACTACCTGGACGGCGATACGGTCAACCCCAGCGCGTCGGCAGCTGTGTACGGCGAAGCGTGCAAAGACAAGATGCACTTCGATTGCGCCAGCTTCGTGCGGTATTGCTTTCGAACCGTATTGGGCCCGGCGATTCTGCCACCGGGCACGATCATGAAGAACGTTGCGGCGCAGATATGGCCGACGCCCGGCGGCCATACGCCACTTACCCAGGTAGACGTGCTGCCCGCGGACATCTTATACACGGCCAACGGCCATCATGTCGGGATTGCCACGGGAAGCGCAGAGCATACCAAGACGTCGCCGACGGTTCCCAGCGACCAGTCGATCCACGCTTACTATGCGAAGGTGGGGGTGATCCGGACGCCGGTCGCAGGCCCCGATCCGAGCTGGGGCGTGGTTCGGCGGTGGACGAAGTGGGCCGGTGGAAGTTCCTCTCCCGTATGACCCCGCCTATCGGGCACCTCGCTTCTAATCTAAGCAGCCCCGGCGCGGCGCCTGGCGCAACCGTCTCCGAAGATCGCCGCCGTTACCGTGCGCTTCGGGTTGCGCTCTAACCGGCATCGCTGCGATACGCGGCAAGACCGGCCGGTGTGCTTGGCCTCACGTGCCGGCGCCCGGCTTCACGGCGCGGCGCGGAAGCTGGCTGGTATACTCAATCGCAGAGACAAGACCAACGGAAATTCCGGTCGATGTCGAGGGTCCCATGAACAGCGGCCGTCATTTTCCCATTCGGTCCTTTGCCGGGTCCGTGGTGCTGGTCGCAGTCGCCGCCGCCAGCGTCTATCTGTCGTATGAACTGGTCGTTGAGCCGCGGCGGGCGCTGCAGAACCAGATCCTCGAGCAGAAAGGGACCATTCTCAAGCTCGAGCAAGACAAGCAGCGGCTCGAAGCCTACCTGACGATTCTGAAGCACATCGACCGCCGCGCGCGCGTGGAGGTTCTTCGGCAAGTGAAGGACCCGCAGGGCGTCCTGCAAACCACGATCAGGTTCACCGAGGTTGACGACGCCGGCAAGCCGATCGATGTCTCTCGCGAGCTGACTCTGCCGGGGCAGGAAGTCTATTTTGACACCCTGGTGATCAAGTTCGACGACCACTTCATCGAGCAGAGCGACCCTGTCAAGGGCGGGGCGCTTATGGTGTTTCGCCGGGTCTTCTCCAGCACCATGCGGCCCGAAGATGGCTTCGTCATCGATAAGGAGGGCCAGGCCCCCGACGTCTACGCGGAGCGGCACGCGGCCAGCGACTTCGAGAAGGAGATCTGGAAACGCTTCTGGGACCTTGCCAACGACGAGAAGCTGGCGAAGGAGCGCGGCGTGCGGGCTATCCACGGCGACGCGCCCTCCATGCGTCTGGAGCCCGACCGGGTATACGAAATCTGCCTGAGGTCAACCGGAGAAGTCATCATCACGCCCGGAACGCGGATGGCGCCGCCGCCAACGAATCCGCCGTCGCAAACGAATCAGTAGAGCACGCCCCCATTGGCCGGATCGACCGCTAAGAGTTATAATCCCTTGTGGGCAGGAAACCGAACGTGGAATCCGGTCTTTTTGGAGGTTCGCATAACTGAGTGGCAACCGGCGTGGGACGGGTGCTTAATCGTTGCCGGGAAAGGCCGGCTTAAAATGACCGCTTACTGACGTGCGCGGCTCCGTGACTAACTGCAAACCATACAGAGCGCGGCCGTGAGCGAGCGGTATTTCGTGGCCGGCGAGAAACCGAAAACGTGTAGGAGCCCATGCGGGGCGGCTGCCAACCGCCGCTGTCAGAGTATCGGCGGGCCTCGATAATCGATTAAACTAACTGCTTACGCACAGTGGACTTCATGACTGGTCTCGTCAACTACTCTAAGGATGCCCGCTCAGTCGAGCTGCGGGAATTACCCGTTCCCGAAATCGGCGAGGAGGATGTTCTCTTTTCCGTGCAGGCGGTGGGCGTCTGCGGCAGCGATCTGCATCAATATATGGGCACCCAGAGCTGGCCGGTGAATTTTCCGGTGGTGCTGGGCCACGAATTCGCCGGCATCGTCGCGAAAAGCGGCAGCCGCGTGCGGGGCTTCAAGGAAGGCGACCGCGTGGTCAGCGAAACCGCGGCGGTGCTTCCCTCCGACTCGGCTTTCATCCGGCAGGGACTCTACAATCTCGACCCCAAGCGGGCCGGGTTCGGTTACGGAGTCAACGGCGCCATGGCTCCGTTTGTCCGCGTTCCTGCACGATGCCTGCATCACGTTCCCAACTCGCTGGCCCTTGAGAAGGCGGCGCTGACGGAGCCGTGCTGCGTGGCCTTTAATGCGGTTTGCGTCAACTCGCGCATCCGTCCCGGCGACACGGTGGCGGTGATTGGCCCGGGCCCGATCGGCCTGCTCTGCGCGCTCATGGCCAAACTGGCGGGAGCCGGGCATCTGGTGGTCGTCGGCATCCCCGTCGACGCCGGGCGGCTCGAGGTAGCCCGCAAGATCGGAGCTGAGACCATCCTCGGCGCGCAGTCTGAAAATATCCAGGAATGGGTGAAAGATTTTGGCGATGGCTATGGCCTCGACCTGGTGATCGACGCGGCAGGCGTGTCTGCGTCGCTCAAGCTGGCGCTCGACATCGTCCGCCCCGCGGGACAAATCACCAAGGTTGGATGGGGACCGCAGCCGCTCAATTTTTCCCTGGACCCGCTGGTGCAAAAGGCAGTCACGCTGCAGGGCAGCTTCTCGCATAACTGGCCGATTTGGGAGAAAGTCATTTCGTTGCTGGCTAGCCGGAGGATCGATCTCGATCTGGTTCTTAACCGGGTCTCGCCGCTTGACGAATGGCACGAAGCGTTTGAGGAAATGCACGCCGGCCGGATCGTCAAGGCAGTCCTCAAACCCTGACTCATGGTGCGCTTGCGAGAGCCCCCGATCTGATATGCGGCTGAAGAACAGAATAACTCCAGTGACGGGTTCCACCACCGGCATCGGCGTGGACATGGCGCGAGTCTTGGTCCGCGAGGGCGCGCAAGCCGTCGGCATGGTGGGAGTGACTGTGGCGGCGCGCCTTATCGCCAAAACCGGCCCGCCAAGGCAGACATGAAACCAAAACTAGCCGCCTTCCCGAAGTGTTACATGGACGATCTTTGCGTGCATCGCACCATGACGCTTTTTGAGTGGATCGATCTGGCCGCCACGCTCGGCGTCCAGGGGCTCGAATTCTACGCGGGTTTTCTCGAAGACGACGACGCGTTCCTGAAAAAAGCCAAGGCGGCGCTGGAGAATCACGGTCTGGAAATGCCGATGCTCTGCTGCTCGCCCGATTTCACGCAGCCCGACCCTGCAAAACTGCAAGCGGAGATCGAGCGTGAAAAACGGATGATCGAAATCGCCGCGTTTTTCGGCGGGCGGTTTTGCCGCGTGCTCTCCGGCCAGCGGCGGCCCGAGCTGACGCGCGCGGCAGGCGTGACGCAGGTCGTGCGGGTCATCAAAAGTCTTCTGCCCTTCGCGGAAAAGCATGGCGTCGTCCTGACCATGGAGAACCATTACAAGGATAACTACTGGCAGTATCCCGAGTTCGCGCAAAAGATGGATGTGTTCGTAGAGATCGTCGACCAGATCGACTCGCCCTGGTTCGGAGTCAACTACGACCCCTCGAACACGATTCTGGCCGGCGAGGACCCGCTGGTTCTCCTCGACCGGGTGAAGCGCCGCGTGGTTTCGATGCACGCCAGCGACCGCTATCTCAAGAGCGGCACTATCGAGGACTTGCGGAAAGAAGAAGACTCCATCGGTTACGCCAGCCGACTCTCTCATGGCGTTGTCGGGAAAGGGATGAACGACTACGACGCGATTTTCTCCACTCTCAACGCGGTCGGATTCCAATCGTGGATTTCTATCGAAGACGGCATGAACGGCATGGGCGACTTGCGGGAATCGGTCCGTTTTCTGAAGACGAAAATCGACCTCCACTTTGCCGAGTGACATCCCGTGGCACAATAGGCAACGTGCCGCTCACTCGGACCGCGCCTCGCAACTGGGGCGCGCTCTAAAAATCGTCATGAAAACCATCGTCCAAATCTCACTCGATCTCACTTCCATACCCGAGGCGCTCGAAACCGCGCGCCTTGCCATCCGTTGCGGAGTCGATTGGCTCGAAGCCGGAACTCCCCTCATCATTGCCGAAGGCATGAACGGCGTCCGCGCCCTGCGCGCCGAATTCCCAACCGTCCCCATCGTCGCCGACTTGAAGACCATGGACGGCGGGTGGCTCGAGGCCGAAATGATGGCCAAGGCCGGCGCCACCCATGTCGTCGTCATGGAACGCGCTCACCCCGAAACCGTCAAGATGGTTGTCCGCGCGGGCAAAGATCTCGGAGTAAGCGTCATGGGCGACAACCTCGCCGCCGAAGACATGGTCGCGGCTGCGCGCAGACTGGAAGATCTCGGTTGCGATTTCGTCGTCCATCACATCGGCTACGATGAGCGCCGCGGCCTGGCCGCTTCCGGTAAGCCTTACCCGAGCCCGCTCGATCGATTGCGTGAGGTAGTTGCCGCTGTCCAGGTTCCCGTTCAGGCCGTCGGCGGCCTCTCTATCGAGCAGGCGGTGCGCACGCCGGAATATGGCGCTCCGCTGGTTGTCCTGGGCGCGCCTCTCACCATCGACGCCGATTCCTTCAAGACCGCATCCGGGAACCTCGAGGACAAGCTCCGCATGGTCTGCGACCGCATCCATGCCTATGGCGACATAGCCAAAGGTGAGAGACGGCTTTCCCACTAAGAATCCGGTAAGATCGCGCAGGCTTGCGCGGTAACTGCAAGTATGTTCGTGCGGCCCCTGGCTGAGGACCTAAGACGCCCAGACCGGCGCGCAAACCCGCGCTGATTCATGACGCCATCGAATCGCTTGCAAAACCAGCGGCAAGCGGCGCGGCTTACTGGGGTTGAGCCGGCAGGGGCCGATCGATAAGCTTAAGCGCCATTCGCTGGGCGCTGAACTAGCCCCCGGCGACAGGCCGGGAGGCCCGTCGTATGCGGCCGGCGAGTCGGTCTTCGCGAAATACGAGATCGTGTCGGCGCCCCGCTCAAACGCTAAACCCCGGCGACAGGCCGGGAGGCCTGTCGCACAAGCGCGCCGGGGCCGGGCTCGGCATGGATGATGTGGCTGGGGTCGCCGGCATAAAAACGGCCGGTCAGGCGCCGCGCCACGCTGGCTGCTTCGGCCTTTGAACAGAAGATCAGCGCGCATCCGCCGAAGCCCGCGCCGGTCAACCGCGCGCCCGTCGCGCCCGATTCCATGGCGGTATCGACCAAGCGGTCGAGCGCTTCGCAGCTCACCTTCAGGCAATCGCGGAGGCTGGCGTGCGATTCCCGCAGCAGGCGGCCGAAGGCTTCGGCATCGCCGCGCTCCATCGCCTCCACTGCCGCGTGGACGCGCGCCGATTCGCCGGCCACGTGCGCGGCTGCGCCGGGGCCGTTGCGCGCTGCGTTATATCGTTCGCGGGCCGCGCCCGATTTTTCCGCGCGCACCAGGCTGTCCGCGGCGAGGAACGTCCAATCCGGCGGAATGGGCACGTGGCGCACCGCGAGTGGACGAAAACCGACCAGCGACGCGCAGCCTTCCTTTGACGCCAACGCGGCCGCGTGATCCATACCGCCTCCGCGGGTTCCCACGAAGCGCTCGCCTTCGGGAAGGATCTCCATTAATTCCTCGAAAGTTGCGGTCCAACTGTTGGCTTGCAGCAGCGCCAGCGCGAACGCCACGATGAGGGCGGAAGAGGAGGATAAGCCGGCGGCGGCGGGTAAGTCCGAGGTGACTACTGCATCGATGCCCGCGCCCACGCCCCACTTGCGCGATACAGCCAGCGCCGCCGCGCGGAGGTAGTTCTCCCAATCTCCCGCGGTCACGGGAGTCAAGCCGCTGCGCCACTCGAACTGCCGGGGGGCGTATGCGCCGCGGGCGGTCTCTGGCGGGAAACGGCGTGGGGCGTGGCTCGGCTCTGGGCCTGGGCTTGGCTTATGGCCTGGCTCATCGATTGAGCGTGCCTGGGCGGTTACGGATCTCTCGTCGCAGGCCATGGGCCCGCGCCACTGGGATTCGACGCGGATCAGGCGGTCGCAACGGCGCTCGAACGACACGTCGATACGCTGGCGCAATGCCATCGGCAAGACGGGCAGGCCGTGATAGTCGATGTGCTCTCCGATCAGATTGACGCGGCCCGGCGCCCACACGTGCTCTTGCATTTCCGCTCGCTCCCGATCACGATACCACTATGAGCTATTCGCGCCTGCCGCTGCTTTCCGCCGTTTGCGTCGCTACTATCACCGCCGCGCAAATGCCATCGCCCGCGCTGCTGGTGCTGAACAAAGAAGGCACGCTGGCCATTGTCAACCCCGCCAACAAGCGGATTGTCGCGACGGTGCGCGTGGGCGATACGCCGCACGAGGCAGCCGCTTCCACCGATGGCAAGCTGGCTTTCGTCAGCAACTATGGAGGGTCGACGCCAGGCAACACTCTCTCCGTGATCGATCTGGCGGCGCAAAAGGAGATTCATCGCGTCGATCTGGGCCCGCTGCGGCGTCCACACGGGCTTGCCTACGCCGATGGGAAGCTCTACTTCACGTGCGAAGTGAACAAGCTGATTGCACGGTACGACCCCGCCACGAACCAGATCGATATGCTGCTGGGGACCGGTCAGGATACGACTCACATGGTGGAGCTCAACAACGACGCGAGCCAGATCTACACGGCCAACATCGGCTCCAACACAGTCACGATCGTCAACCGCACGGGCGCGATGAACTGGCAGGAGACGGCGATTGCGGTGGGCAAAGGGCCCGAGGGGTTCGACGTCACGCCCGATGGCAAGGAACTTTGGGCGGCGGGGTCGCGCGATGGCAGCGTGTCCATTATCGACATCTTCGCTAAGCGAGTCACGCATACGTTCAACGTGCAGACCAGGCGATCGAACCGCCTGCGCTTCACGCCCGACGGACGGCTGGCGCTGATTTCCGATTCGGATGCGGGGGAGTTGCTGGTGCTGGAACGCGCAACGCGCAGAGAGCTGAAGCGGGTCAGACTGGGGAAAGAGCCGGCGGGGATTCTGATCGTTCCGGATAGCTCCCGGGCTTACGTGGCGGTGACGGGCGACAACAACGTCGCGGCGATCGACTTGAAGACGCTGGAGCTGGTGGACCGGGTATCGACGGGAATCGGTCCGGATGGGATGGCTTGGGTGAAGTAGCGCGGAGGCGGACACGCGGCCTGGAACACGGCAGGCCATGGGCCCACCCCACAAAGACAAAAGGCGACTGTTCCGCGTCTTCGCGCGGATTCAGCCGCCAAGATGCAAAGCCGGCGCAACGGCCGGTTGATTCTACTAGGTGGTAGCGCGCTTCGCGGTTACCGTCTGAGGCGTGGGCTCCCCGCCGCCACGGCCTGGGCGCGTGAAATCGATCTTCATGCTGTCGCCGGAATCGTTCACGATGCCCTTGTATGGGGTCACAACGTCGTTGCCACCCATACTGCGCTTCACGCTGAACGAAATCGAGTTGCCGTCCACATGGCCGTCGGAAATTTCCACGGGTCCGCCGCGCCCGCCGTCCAGGGTTCCGCTGAGCTTGCCTCCGTCAACCTTCAAAACCAGCGTCGAGGTGGTCGCACCGTTTCGACCCTGTTGTTCCCAAGTCCATTTGCCACTGACGTCGGCCGCCATAACGGCAAAAGTCAGGACGCACAAAATCGCAATTACAAAAAGCAGCTTTTTGGTCATAGTGTTGGTTTAGGCGTAACCTCCACAACGGATGTTACCACCATGGGGGTAGAATAGACTTTGCCGGAAATCCGTGTCTCCGTTATAATTCCTACACTTTCAGCGGATTTGAGGCTGTCGGAATGTCTGCAATCGCTCAGTTTGCAATCCCGGAGCGACTTCGAAGTGATCGTGATAGACAATAGCGGCCAAGGTCTGGTTCGCCGGAACGGTCTGGCGGTGGACGCCCGGGTGATCGAAAACACACGCAACGCCGGTTTTGGCGAGGCCGTTAACCAGGGGCTGCGCGCCTCCGCCGCCCCCTACCTGGCAACGCTCAACGACGACGCGGTTCCGCGGCCGAACTGGCTGGATGCCCTGCTGGAGGCGATCGAGCGGCGGCCGGATGTGGGCATGTGCGCTTCGCAAGTCCGGCTTTTCGGCGAAGACATGCTCGATTCCGCGGGGATGCTGATTGCCCGGGACGCCAGCAGCAAACAGCGCGGCCATGGGCGGCCGCCGGCGGATTTCCCCGTGGCGGAAGAGACGCTTTTCCCCAGCGGATCGGCCGCACTCTACCGCCGCGCCCTGCTGGAAGAGACCGGCGGATTCGACCCCGGCTTTTTCCTCTATTGCGAGGACACCGATCTCGGCCTGCGCGCCCGATGGGCCGGGTGGAAGTGCCTGTACGTTCCGGAAGCCGTGGTGGAGCATCACTATTCCTATTCGGCCGGGCGCGCTTCGCCCGTGAAAGCTTACTACGTGGAACGTAATCGCTTGTTCGTGCTGGCGAAGAATTTTCCGGCGGGAATGCTGCTTGCGGCGCCGTTCGCGGCGCTGGCGCGCTATTTATGGCACGCCTGGTATCTGCTGCAGGGCCGTGGCAGCGCGGCCCGTTTCCGCGCCGAAGGCAATGCCGGTCCCAAGATGCTCTGGTACGTTGTGCGCGCTCATGCCGCGCTGCTGGGGGCGCTGCCGCGGCTGTGGCGGCAGCGGCGGCAGATTCGCGCCCGCGCCAAAATCACCCCGGCGGTGTTCCGGCATCTTGTGCGCAGCCATTCCATTAGCGCCAGAAGGGTCGCCGCGCTGTGAAGCGTCCTTTGGACCCCGGCTCGCTGCTGGTTATTATTCCGGCATTCAACGAGGAAGGCGCCATAGCCCTCGTGGTTCGTTCCGTCTTGCGTCACGTACCCGATACGCCGGTGCTGGTGATCGACGACTCATCGACGGACGGCACCAGAGCGGCGGCGCGAGCGGCCGGCGCCGAGATGCTCTGCCTGCCGCATCATCTGGGGCTGGGCGGCGCCGTCCAGGCGGGCTATAAGCTGGCATTCGAGCTGGGTTTCGAGTATGTCATCCGCGTGGATGGCGACGGCCAGCACAACGCCGCCGATATCCCGCGAATCTTTGAAGCGCTCAAGACCTCGGGCTGCGAAATGATCATTGGGTCGCGCTTTGTGGAAGGCGCCGGCTCGTCGTCAAGCTTCGCGCGCACGCTGGGCATCCGTTTCTTTCGCGCGGTGCTTCGCCCCATCCTCGGGAAACGGGTTCACGACCCGACTTCGGGCTTCGTGGGCGTCAACCGGCGCGCGCTGGAGGTCTTCAGCCACAGCTTTCCGCTGGAATATCCGGAGATCGAGGCGCTGGTGGTGCTGCAGCGCCGGCGCTTCCGCTTTCAGGAGGTGCCTTGCAAGATGTATCGGCGCGTGGCGGGGCGTTCTTCCATCACCAGGCTGAAATCGTTCTACTATATAGCCCATGTGCTTCTGGGCGTGTTCATGAACGTGCTGAAATACGAACGCCGGTCGCGACGCGGCTCCGATGCTGGGGCTGGAGGATAAATGGATCAACGCATTGTGGGGCGGACCCCCTGGTCACTCCCCTGGTCCGCGCGGGTCCCCTGGACCTCTTCGCGCAGCCAAATCTGCCCAGTGCAGTACCTGAATGACCGACCAGGGGGTCGGCGGCGGATTAGTAAGATGACCGCGCGGCCTTGCGCTCTTGTCGACAACCACTCCCTTACGGTCGTGGCTCCGTTCGGAGCCGCGCGCGTCAGCAAGCGGTCTTTTGGTAGCACCAAATCTCGCGCTCGGAGAACCAGCACTACTACCCATGCCGAACACCGGAATTGTGGGCCAAGTAAGTGGCATGGGCCGAAGCGCCTGCCCCATTTTGGCGCGGGAGGATAAATGGACCGACTCTTAAACGTCACGACTGCCGTCAGCATTGTCCTGCTGCTGATGGTGCTGGTTTCCATCCGCCGCGCGCATATCCGCGTCGAGTATTCCATGAGCTGGCTGTTTGCGGCATGCGGTTTGCTGGCGCTTTCGCGGTGCAGGCCGGCGCTCAATTTCGTGGCGAGCCGTATCGGCCTGGGCGCCGATTCCCCGCTGGCGCTGTTTTTGATAGGCGGCTCGGTGTTTCTGATTATGTTTTTCCGCTACTCGATCATCGTGTCTCACCTGCGCGACGATAATATCGCCCTGGCGCAGCGCGTTGCGATTCTCGAGTTCCATATTCGCAATTCAGGCAACCATGGGTAATAGACATGGCTAAAAAGCACGCACCCGCGCGCGCTTCGCAACCGCCCGCATCCAAAGCGGCTGTTGCGCCCGCGCGATGGCCGGTCTTCGCCGCGTTTGCGGCCGCGCTCGCCGTGGTGTTATGGGCCTACGGCCCGGCGTTTCACGGTCCATTTCTATTCGACGACACGACCTTACCCTTTGCCTTGCCCGGCTTCGCCGATCCGCTGATCACCTGGATCCGCAGCGACCGCCCGGTGCTCATGTTCACCTACTGGTTGAACGCGCGGATCTCGGGGAGCGACCCGTATTCCTACCACGTCTTTAACCTTGCCATTCACTGCGTTACCAGCGCGCTGGTTTTCGCGATCGTGCGCCGGTTTCTGGAATGGTCCGGTGTGGAAGCCCGGCGGCGCGAGCTGCTGGCGGCTTTTTCGGGGCTGCTCTTCCTGCTGCATCCCGCGCAATCGGAAGCGGTGGCCTATCTTGCGGGCCGGTCGGAAGCGCTGAGCGTGATGCTGGCATTCGCCGCATTTGCCGTCTTTATCTACCGCCGCCAGACACGGGTGGGCTGGTGGACGGCGCTTGCCGTGATGCTTCTTTTCGTGGCCTCGCTGCTCACCAAGCAGCAAACTATCGCGCTGCCGGCGCTGCTGCTGCTCACCGATTTCTGGTGGAACCCCGGCTTCTCATTGCAGGGAATCCGCGCGAACTGGAAGCTGTATGCGCCGCTCGCGCTCGGCTCCGCGGCGGGCATCGCGTTCTTCTGGCGCCTGATAACTACCGCGACCACGGCTGGCTTCGGGCTCAAGGACCTCACCTGGTATCAATACTTTTTCACCGAGTGCCGCGCCCTTTTCGTCTATCTCCGCGAATTCGTTTTGCCTTTCGGCCTCACCGCCGATTGGGATTTTCCTATCTCCAGGACCATCCTCGATCGCGGCGCGGTTTTCGGGCTGGCCGCGTTGCTGGCGCTGGCTGCCGCCGCATGGCATTACCGGCGGCGCTACCCGCTGGCGGCGTTCGGTTTCTTTACGTTCCTGGTGGCGATGGCGCCCACCTCTTCGATTCTGCCCATTCGCGACCCCATCGCGGAATACCGCCTTTACTTCGGTATTCTGGGCCTGATTCTGGCCGCGGCCGGCCTGCTGAGCCGGGTCAAATTACCGCGCGCTACGCTGGCCGCCGCCTGTGGTGCGGTGCTGCTGATTTTCGCCGTGGCCACGCACGCACGGGCAGAAGTCTGGGGGAATGCCATCGCGCTTTGGCAGGACACCGTGGAAAAATCGCCGGACAAAGCCCGCGCCCACTTTCAACTCGCCAGCGCTTACGCCGACGCCGGCGAATGCGAACAGGCCTCCGCCGAGTACGAGAAGACTGCGCGCTTTCCGCCGGTGGACTATAGGCTCCCCGACCTATTGGTGGATTGGGGCCTCGCTCTCGAATGCGCCGGGCAGCAGCAGCCGGCGCTTGACAAACTTCGCGCAGCGGCAGCGATGGAGCCGACGGCGCATGTTTACACGCAAATCGCCAAGGTGTATGGGGAGCATTCGCAATGGAGCGAAGCCCTGGACGCGCTTGCCGAAGCGCAAAAGATCGACGCCAGTTTCGCCCCCATCTACGCCTACAAGGGCATCATCGACTACCAGACCAACCGCTTCGCCGAGGCGATCGCGGAATATCGGCACGCGCTGGCGCTTGACCCAAGGCTCGAACCGGCCAAGACGGGGATGGCTGCGGCGCAGCAGCGCCTCGCGGCCGGACGCTGAGATGCCTAAGTGGGACAGGCCTCCCGGCCTGTCGTTGCCTGGTCCGCCGCCGGGCCCGCCGGCGAATCCGCCTGACAGGCCAGGAGGCCAACCGTCGGCGAATCCGCCTGACAGGCCAGGAGGCCAGCCTTCCCTGGGTCCGCTGGACAGGCCGGGAGGCCTGTCCTACAAGATCGGCGTCAATGCGCTCTATCTGATCCCCGGCGGGGTGGGTGGCACGGAGATTTACCTGCGCGCGCTGCTTCCGGCGCTGGCGGAAATCGACAAGGTGAACCAATATTTCGTTTTCACCAACCGGGAAACCGGCGCCGATCTGGTTCCCGCGGCGCCCAATTTCATCCACGCGCTGCAACCGGTTCGCGCGACGTCGCGGCCGGCGCGAATTCTGTGGGAGCAGACGGCTTTGCCTTTGGCGGCCGCGCGGCTGCGCCTCGATGCGATGTTGAATCCGGGCTTCACGGCGCCGCTCTTTTGTCCGTGTCCGCAGGTGACGGTGTTTCACGACCTGCAGCATAAGCGCCATCCCGAATACTTCCGCTGGTTCGACCGGCCGTTCTGGCGGTTCTTCCTCTACTGGGCGGCGCGGCGGTCGAAAGCTCTGATTGCGGTTTCCAGCGCCACTGCCGCCGACTTGCGCCGGTTCTATCCGCGCCTGCCCGCATCGAAAATCCACGTAGTGCCGCACGGCGTCGATCCCGTTTTCGCGGGAATTCGCACGCGGCGGAATCCGCAGCCGTTCCTGCTGGCCGTTTCGACGCTCCACCCGCACAAGAATCTCGACGGGCTGTTGCGCGCGTTTGCGCTTTTCCGGCGCCGGCGCCCGGATATGCGATTAGTGGTTTGCGGCATGCACGGATTCGCGACCGGTCCGCTGCACGAGTTACGGCGATCTCTCGGTCTCGAAGAAGCCGTCGAATTCCCGGGCTGGATTCCGCGCGATGGGCTCTACGATCTTTACGCCCGCGCCTGGGCTTTCATTTATCCCTCGCGCTTCGAGGGCTTTGGCCTGCCGATTCCGGAAGCCATGGCGGCGGGGATACCGATGGCGTGTTCCGATGTAGAACCCATGTCCGGCCTGGCGGGCGATGCGGCAGTGAAGTTCGACCCGGAGGACGTGGATGCCATCGCCGCGGCGATGCTCCGGCTGACGGAGGACGAAGCCCTGCGGGCGCGGCTGGCCGAGGCCGGTCCGCGGCAGGCGGCGAAGTTTTCCTGGAAGGCGGCGGCGGAAGGCACGCTGGAGACGCTGCGCGGGGCGATGGAGAAGCTCTAATCGTAGGGTGGAAGTCGCGTTGAGCCGGGAAGCCTAGCCTGCCTTCTCTCCAGAGGTCTCGCGGCTGGAGGCCCGTCTTTTTTGAAATTCTCGCAAGGATGGCGGCCCCAAGTTCCTCGGAATCGTGGAACGAGAATGGATAGTAAGCCCACCCATCCTTTTTCTGATTTTGTGGGATCCCACCGTGCGGTCATGCCGCCACCCGATTCGCTTCAGGGCGGCGAATACTCGACGCGCCTTCGCCGAAGGCCAGGAGCTCATGCGGCAACGTCGAACACCGCGTTCTTCGAATCGGGAGGCAGCTCGCCATGAGCGATGCGGTCGAGAACAATCTCCTGCGCGGCCGACTGAGCTCGTTGAATCGCATCCTGCTTCGAGTCCCCGTATACAAGGATATTTAATTCTGGCACTTCGGCGATCCAACGACCGTCAACTTCGCGATCGAGCTCGATGGTGAGCTTCATAGCCACAGCGTACCACCGATCCACCGGCGCGGAGTGGAGAAGAGGAGTTTATGGATCTGATTCATGGCGATGGCGCCATCTGGGCGGTTTCGCCGATGCAAACGGGAACGGGCTCGGACGGGCAGATTCTCTTCGCATGACCACGTGGCCGCTGCCTCGTCCCATCCAATCGCACTCTGTTAACCTAACCTTTGTGACAATCGATGAAATACGCGAGTTGATCGCGCTCGCCAATGAGACTGGCGTAGCCGAACTCGAGGTGCAGCGGGGTGAAGACCGCGTCCGCATCCGGCGGGCCGGGTTTGCCAATCCGCAGGAAATCGTGGCCGGGCCGATGGCCGGCGTTCACGCCGCCGCTCCTCCGGCTATTGCGGCTCCTCACGCGGCCCCTCAAGCGGCGCCTCAGACGGCGCTTCAGGCAGCCCACGAGCCAACCGCCAAGCCGGCTGGTCCCGACCCGGACCTCACCCTGGTCAAATCGCCCATCGTCGGCACTTTCTATGAATCGCCTTCTCCGGGCTCGGCGCCGTTTGTGCGCATGGGCGAGCGCATCCAACCCGGAAAAGTGCTGTGCATTATCGAGTCCATGAAGCTCATGAATGAGATTGAGGCTGAGACATCGGGCATCGTGGAGAGCAGACTCGTGATGAACGGACAGCCGGTGGAGTACGGGGAGGCTCTTTTTGCCATCCGTGCGGTTTAAGAAAGTCCTCATTGCCAACCGCGGGGAAATCGCAGTCCGCGTCATCAGCGCTTGCAAGGAATTGGAAATCCAGACCGTCGCCGTCTATTCAGAGGCGGACCGCTACAGCTCCCATGTGCGTTTCGCGGACCAGGCCATCTGCATCGGCCCGGCAAAAAGTGCGCGCAGCTATCTGGACATTCCGTCGATCATCAGCGCCGCGGAAATCACCAATGTCGATGCCATCCACCCCGGGTATGGCTTCCTCAGCGAAAATGCCAATTTCGCCGAGGTGTGCGAAGCGTCCCACATCAAGTTTATCGGGCCCAATCCGGAAGTCATCCGGCTGATGGGAGTTAAGGAGCGCGCCCGCGCGTACATGCGGGAGATGGGCGTGCCGGTGCTTCCCGGATCGCCGGGAGTGATCGCCTCGCCCGAAGAGGCGCTGGCTATGGCGGCGCAGATCGGCTACCCGGTGATTTTGAAGGCGTCGGCGGGCGGCGGCGGGCGCGGCATGCGGGTGGTGACGGGCCCGGACGAAATACCGGCGCTCTACGCCCAGGCGCAGTCGGAAGCGGGTGCGGCGTTCAGCTCGGCGGACGTCTACCTGGAGAAGTTCATCGGCGCGCCCCGGCACATCGAATTTCAAGTGCTGGCCGACGAGCACGGCAAGGTCGAGATTCTAGGCGAGCGCGAATGCAGCATCCAGCGGCGGCATCAGAAGCTGGTGGAGGAAGCGCCCTCGCCCGCGGTAACGGACCAGCAACGGGCGCAGATTGGCGCCCTGCTGCGCAAAGCCATCTCCGCGGCGGGCTATACCAACGCGGGAACGGTGGAATTCCTGATGGACGAGAGCGGCAAGCTCTACTTCATCGAGGTGAACGCGCGCATTCAGGTGGAACACCCGGTGACGGAGTTCGTGACCGGCATCGATATGGTCAAGAGCCAGATCCGCATTGCGCAAGGCGAGCCGCTGAGCGAAGTGCTGCCCGGCCCCATTGAGATGCGCGGCCACTCGATCGAGTGCCGCATCAATGCCGAGAACCCGGACACATTCGTACCCTCGCCGGGGCGCATCACCGGGTTTCACGTGCCCGGCGGCAACGGAGTGCGCGTGGATACGTGGGCATACACGGATTGTGTGATTCCGCCGTTTTACGATTCGCTGGTGGCCAAGCTGATTACTTATGGCAGCGACCGCGGCGAAGCCATCCGGCGCATGCAGCGGGCGCTCAGCATGTTTATCGTGGAGGGAATCCACACCTCCATTCCGCTGCAGCAGCGGATTCTCGCCGACCCCGATTTTCAGGCGGGACGCTTCGATACGAACTTCATTAAGCGGTATATGCCCGTGAAGAGCGAGCCGGCAGGTTAGCGCCAATCCGATTCTGTAAGCAGGACGGTTTCATTATATCGGCAGGCCGTATGAAGGGCGGCGGCTCACGGAATCGGCTTGGGAGAGGCGCAAGGTTTTTCGTATTCACTTTGTGACGAAATACCGATAACCGTCCCACTCCGGCGTCGCACTCTGATCGGGGCAAGCCCGGAGGAGCGTCGCGCCGGCATTCGCCAAGTCATCCTCGACGGTCTCGCGCGGTACGCCGTACATCTCGAGCACAAACGGATCACGGCGAATTCGCCTCCTCAAAAAGAGGTTGAGCCGATATCCAAAACGGCTCGCACGCGATCGGGAACGCAATTTCGAAGGCACCTGGAAAACCGCAATTCCCCCGGGCCGGAGCACGCGGATGAACTCGGCGATGTATGCCCGCGCGTATTTTTCCGGGATGTGCTGTAACACGATATTGCAGTAAATCAGGTCGAAACCGTCGGGGCGTAACAAGCTCAGGTCGCTGCTATCGTTCAACAGAAACTGGCATCGGCCGTTGGCGAGACTAAGCCTTCGCGCGGCTTCAAGCATCGAGGGTGCGATATCGATGCCGGTCACGGCATCGAACCACTCTGTTAATGCGAAGGTCAGCCGTCCGACGCCACAGCCAAAATCGAGCGCCGCAGACCGGGATTTAGGATGGCCCATCCCTTCGAGCTTTCGCATTAAGTCCCTGACTTCATCCCTCCCAGTGGCAAAGAACTCGTCCGCACTCCAACCGCCATGGCGCTTTCGCGGGTCGCTGAGGATTGCCCAAAACGGATCGACTTGGCCAAGATGATTCCACTGCCACTGTTGTGATCGCAATTTCACTATGACCAATTCTATCTCCACGCCTCGTCCGCCTGCCCGCGCGATCTTCTTTCACCATATGCGCCTGGTTACCAGATCTGGCGGAATCGGGAGCGCATCCACGCTCGAAGTTGTCCGCGCTGGCTGTCATCACCGGCAACGCGGCGAACGTGCGCCTTCCGCTTTCAATTGAAGGATCTCGCGCCGGCAACCGATCTGGCGCGGCTTAAGAAAGTCCTCATTGCCAACCGCCGGGAAATCGCAGTCCGCGTCATCAGCGCTTGCAGGGAATTGGAAATTCAGACTGTCGCCGTCTATTCCGAGGCGGACCGCTAAAATTCCGGCGTGCGTTTCGCGGACCAGGCCATCTGCATCGGCCCGGCAAAAAGTACGCGCAGCCATCCGGACATTCCTTCGATCATCAGCGCCGCGGAAATCACCAATGTCGATGCCATCAATAGAAATAGTCAAGCACACGGCCCAGCAACGATCGTTTGAACCTAAAAACGGCGGTAGCCCTCATGCCTTGAACAGAGAAGTAGTTATGATTGTTCAACATGAACAAAGAAACGGATGTCGTTAGGGTTCACCCGGAGGGTGAGGTCCAAATTGCAGCGAATCAGCCAGCAGAGACCGTCGCCAGCCTGGATACCTTCGCTGGCAAGATTCACGTGAAGTGGTCGCCGGAAGCCACAGTGAGCAGCCTGGGCCTAATGCCGTTCTTCATCGAGTTCCTGAAGACCAGTGGCCTTTTCGACAAATGGGTAGAGGATTGCCGTCTGCGCTACACCAGTGGGAACGCACCCAAGGTGCGGGATGTGCTGGGAACTCTGGTTCTGTCGGTGCTGGCCGGCCATTGGCGGTACGCCCACATCAGCGCGATCCGGGCCGATGGCGTCAATCCGGGCTTGCTGGGAATGACCGGGGTGGCGAGCGAGGATTCCGTGCGTAGGGGGATGAAGGCGATGGAGGCGGCGGCCAGCGGAGAGTGGATGAAAAAGCATCTGAAGGCCAGCTACGCGCCGCTGCTGCAAGAGCCCTGGATATTGGATGTGGACACCACCGTGAAGCCGTTGTATGGCCACCAGCAAGATGCCAAGGTGGGCTACAACCCGACCAAGTTAGGGCGTCCGTCGCACGCCTATCACAGTTACTTCGTGGCCAATATTCGGATGGTGCTGGACATGGAAGTTCAGGCGGGGAATCGACGGCTCCCATATATGCTCAGCCGGAACTGTGGGCCTTTGTGGACGGACTGGCGGAGCGGGACCGGCCCCTCTTCGTGCGCGGGGACTGTCATTGGGGAACGGAGAAAGCCATGCTGGGGGCAGAGGAGCGCAACCTCGGACACCTGTTCAAGCTCAAGCAGAGCCCGAAAGTGAAGAAGTTGATTGGACAAATCTTCCAGAAGGAGGATTGGGTAGAGGCGGGGCAACAATGGCAGGGGAGGGAGGAGGTGCTGCGGTTGAGCGGGTGGAGCAAGGCGCGGCGGGTGGTGGTGCTGCGGCGGCCGTTGAAGAGCAAGCCGGCAACGGAAGTCGAATCGGTGGGCCAGAAGAAGTCTAAACGAAAAGCGGCCAAACAGTTGACCTTGGATCTACCGGAACTAACTTACCAGGGAGTGCAGTATGAGTATGCGGTGCTGGTAACCTCGTTGACGGACGAGGTGAGGAGTGTGGCGCAGCACTACCGGGATCGGGGCGATGCGGAGAATAACTTCGACGAATTGAAGAACCAATGGGGTTGGTCGGGCTTCCCACAAACGATCGGAAGCGTTGCCAGATCACGGGGCGGATCATCGCTTTGGTTTACAACTGGTGGACGATCTTCATGCGCCTGGGAATCCCGGACAAACATGCCGAAGCCATCACCTCGCGGCCGTTGGCGCTGCACGGCATCGCCCGCCAGACCCGTCACGGGAACCAGACCACGGTAAGGTACGCGAAAACCGGCATTGAGGCAACACGGGAAACGAAGGCGCCGGAAAAATCCGCGTTAGGCGGATCCCCCGGCGTGGGCAGCGAAGGGGAGCGCAGCGGTAAAATTGGCGGGATGTGCTGCCCAAAATCGTCGCGCTGTTGCTGTTGATCGCCGCCGCTGACGGCCAGGACGGGCCGATTAACCCTCGGCCGCAGCTTTAAACAATCTGCCCCACTAACTCAAAAACCAAGCCGTCTCACCCCCTCCTCGGAGTCCGATCTGCGACGGGTATTTCTTTGGATCGTACTCTTCGCCAAACACATGGCCCAGCGCCTCGGCCTTATCCGGCCCAGGCGCATATACCACCGTATGTTTCGCGGCCAACAGCACCCCAGGCAACAGCGTCACCCGCCACTGCTTGAACTTCGCCGCGAAGGTGGCCGCTGCAATCCCCGCGCGGTCGTCGATTAGCGGATCGCCCGGAAACAGGCTCGCCGTGTGTGCGTCGGGTCCCATGCCGCGATGGATTACGTCGAAGCTTGGCAGTTCCCGTTCCGTCAAGCCGAAGAATGCGCGAATCTCGTCCGCGTAACGCGCGGCGGCTTCTTCAGGCGCTATCTCGCCCACAACGCGGTGCACCTGTGCTGCCGGAATTCCCGCGGGCTCAATCAGGTATTCCTTCACGAACTTGTAATTGCTGGCGCCATCCGTAGGCGGGACGCACCGCTCGTCCACCCAAAAAATATGCACGCCCCGCCAATCGAACTGCGCGGCGGCCATCCGCGCGAACATCAGCTTGGGCGACGACCCTCCCGAAACCGCCAGCGTGGCGCGCCCATTCGCGCGAACCGCATCGCCCAATACCGCCAGCACATGCCGCGCGCAAGCTTCGGCCGCGGCGCCTTCGTCGGCGGATACGATACGCCGCACGCTCATTGCCCGCCGCCGGCCAGGCGCTGCGCCGAGGCCAGCGTCTTCTCGAAGACCGGGTCGCGGTCCACGATGCGCAATTCCTCGGCGATCAGCGAGTATTCAGAGCGCTCCGGCAGGTTGTTGCAATAGGCCAGTCCGCCAACGGTCACGATCAGCCGCGCCCCGCGCCGCGCCAGCTCGGCGGAAAACTCGGGCCCGGAAAGCTCGATTCTCCGCAGCTCGCCCGTTACGCTTTCGCTCGTCCGCGCCATGTGGAATTCCGGGTGCACGCCGGCCGACGCCAGCGCATCCATCACCCACGCGCCCAGATACCATGCCGCTGCCGGGGGCTCGCCCGCCGCCTCAATTGCCACCTGCGTAATGCGCAGCGACTCCGCCAGGTTGTGCCGGTTCTCAAAGACCTGCGACAGAGTCTCGCGCCAGCGGGTGAGCCGCGTCCAGGAAAAATCGCCCACCAGAGCGCCGTTTGCGGACCGGTCGGCGATTCGCTGCAACGCAGCTTGCGGATTGGGCAAACCGGCGCTATCGAGAATCACTCTCTGCGCCATCGCCGCGATGGGCTGGAACGCCGGCATGTCGAGAATCCGCGCGCTCCGGCACCACAAAACCAGCGGCAGATCCGCAACCGCGAGCGGCAGCACCACCGAAGGCAAATCCGCCAATGCCGCATCGGTGGCCGTGATTTCCACCTGCTCGCAACAGACCTTGCGATGCTGCCCGAAGGGCATCCAGCATTGCGCGGAGACACGCTCCGTGAGCATTCGGCCGCCGGCGCCGCGCAGCCGCACCACGATCGCGCGCGCCGGGTATTCCGGCATCAGCGCGGCGATGGTCTCGCCCAACTCCGCTACATCGTCGCTCTCTTCGGTGAGCGCCACCAACGTCATGGAGCACGCGCGCAACGCTCCGTCCGCGGCCTCTCCGTGAGTCTCCTTACCCAGGGTGACCCACAAGTCCGAGAGCTCGCGCAGGATCTTTTCGGGAGCGATGCTGCCGCCCATTACGGCTTCCTCCATGCGTGCCCGTTGCGTGCGAGCATTTCATCCGCCGCGGCCGGTCCCCAGGTTCCGGCGTCGTAGTTGGGAAAATCGTATTTGGTTTCGCGCCAGACGGTTTGGATAGGCTCCACCACGCGCCAGCTCGCCTCCACCATATCCTGGCGAGTATAGAGCGTCGGGTCGCCAACGATCGCGTCCAGCAGCAGCGTCTCGTAGGCCGAGGGCGAACGCTCGCCGAAGCTCGATCCATAGTTGAAATCCATCGAGACCGGCCGCAGCTTCATTCCGGAGCCGGGCCGCTTGGAAAGAAACTTGAGCGAGATGCCTTCTTCGGGCTGAATGCGCACCAGCAGCAGATCGGGCGAGCTATCCGGGCATTCGCCGTCGAAAATCGCGAGCGGCGCGGGATTGAATTGGATTGTAATCTCCGTCACGCGCTTCGGCAGATGCTTGCCGGTGCGCACGTAGAAGGGCACGCGCGCCCAGCGCCAGTTTTCCACGTAGAACGTCACCGCCGCGTAGGTATCGGTCTGCGATTGCGGGTCGACGCCTTCCTCCTGGCGGAACCCCGGCAAGTCTTTGCCGCCGATCCTGGCGGGTCCATACTGCCCAGGGATGGCGTTCTGGCGAATCTCGTCCGGCTTCATGAGGCGGATGGAGCGCAGCAGCTTCGACCGTTCGTCGCGCACCGCATTGGCGTTGAAACTCGAGCTGGGCTCCATCGCGATGGTTGCCATCACCTGCAGCAGATGGTTCTGGATCATGTCCGCCAGCGCGCCCGCTTCCTGATAGTACGCGCCGCGCCCTTCGACGCCGATGGATTCCGCCGCGGTGATCTGCACATGGTTGATGTACCGGCGGTTCCACAGCGGCTCGAAAATGCCGTTGCCGAAACGGAAAGCCAAAATGTTCTGGACCGTCTCTTTGCCCAGGTAATGGTCGATGCGATAGACCTCCGCTTCGGCGAAGACTTCGTGCAGCTTGTCGCTCAGCTCGCGCGCGCTTTCAAGGTCGTGCCCGAACGGCTTTTCCACCACCAGCCGCCGCCAGCCGGCGCCCTTTCCTAATCCCGCCGATCCCAAACCGAGCGCCGCGGGCGCGTACTGGCTAGGCTGCGTGGAAAGATAAAACAGCACGTTGCCGCCGGTCTGCCGCTCAGATTCCACTTGCTTCAACTTCGTGGCGAGATTCTGGTAAAGCGCCGGATCGGCAATGTCGCCCGCCACGTAGTAGAGGCCGCCGGCGAAGGCGCGCCACACATCGTCCTGGATCTCGGTGTCTTCGGAAAACTTCTTCACCGATTCGAGCATCTTCTCGCGGAACTGCTCGTCGGTCATCGGCGAGCGCGAGATGCCGACCACGGCAAAGCCGGCCGAGAGGCGCCGGTCGTACGCCAGGCGGTAGAGCGCGGGCATCAGCTTGCGCTTGGTAAGGTCGCCATTGGCTCCGAAAATCACCACGGCGCACTCGGGAACGCGCCGCTCGAAGCGAAGCGGGTCCTGGAATGGATTCTCCTGCGGCATTGAACTCAAAATAGCATGAGGAGCAATTCGGACGTGTCGCCGGGTTGCCGGGGCGGGTAAATCGATTCGCCGCCGCACAGCTCGAATCCGGGATGAGATAGTCTCGAAACATGAGTACCCGGAGCCCGATAGTTCGGGAGCTGCGCGTCCGGGCAGTGCGTGTGCCGATGCGGGAGCCGCATCGGACGGCCAGTGGCATAGTCGCTGAGTCGCCCCTCGTCTTGACCCACGTCGTCACCAATGCTCCCTTACGAAGTCACGGATGCCCGCTGGTAGCCGTTTTCTTCTCATAGCCCCATAATGACAATATGGGTGCTTAACGTTTCGGGGATTTCGCGGCTATGTCGCGGAATCCGCTCCTCTACGGTCGCGGCTTCTGTTTCGGATTTCGCTTTGACATGCGGACAACCGCCGTACTGATTCCCGTTTTGGTCGCGGCGCTCTCCGCGCAGCCGCTGCAGAACGCCATTCGCGAGCGTATCGCCGGCTTTCCCGGCACGGTATCGCTCTACGCCAAGAACCTCGGCACTGGCGCCGCAATCGGCATTCGCGAGGCCGGCCCGGTCCCTACCGCGAGCACTATCAAGCTGCCCATCATGCTCGCGGTTTTCGACGCCGTGGCGCGCGGCCAGGCGAAATGGGACGAGCCGCTCACTCTCACCGCGCAGCAAAAGGTGGCCGGTTCCGGCGTGCTGGGCGTGGAATTCTCCACCGGGTGCCAACTGCCCATCCGCGACGTGCTGCACCTCATGATCGTGCTCAGCCACAACACCGCAACCAATATGATCCTGGAGCGCTTCACCGCCGGCGCCGTCAACGCCTATCCGGATAAGCTCGGCATCAAGACCACGCGCTCCATGCGCAGAGTGATGGGCTCAGGTCCCGCCGCCGGATTCTCCGCCGCCGGAACGCTTCCCGAAAACCGGAAATTCGGGCTGGGCGTCTCCACGCCGCGCGACATGGTGACCATTCTCGAACCCCTCGACCGCGGCGAGATCGTCAGCCCCGAAGCCTCGCGCGAGATGCTGGCGATTCTCAAGGGGACGGCGGTAATACGTGGGCCCATGTCAGCGGCGTAATTCACCCCGATCAACACGCGCTTGCGTTCGCCGCGGACGGCAACGTTGTGTACTTGGGAAACGATGGCGGCGTATATCGGACGGCGAACTTTACCAGCGGTAATGCGGTATGGGGCCAGTTGAACAACTCATTGTCCCTGACCCAGTTTTCGCGAGGCCCGGCTCTGAATCCCGGCGACATCGATATTGCCCTCGCCGGTACCCAAGACAATGGAACGCTACGCTACGGAAACCCGCTCTGGAACTGGTCGACTTGCGGCGACGGCGGCGCCGTAGTCATCGATCCGCTGGTCCCCGGCAATATCCACCCTCACACCGGGCCTCTCAAAACCGGACATTTCTACTTGGGCTTGACAGCGGACAAAGTTTCGTGAGTTTCGTGTCAAGTTTTCGCAGGCTTCGCGGTTTCGGCGGTATCGCGGGGAGTGAAGCGGCGTGGATCGCGGATTGGTTTGGCGCCGCTTGAGAATCGGGTCTTCATTGCTGTTTGCGGCGGCATTGGGCCGCGATCCGAGGCAGATGGCTGGGTTTCCGCGGGGGCTTGCGGGGGCGTTCGGGCCGGGAAATGGGGCGGGCTCCGGTTGGGGGTGCTGCGGGAGGTGGGGTTTTCGAATTTTGCGGACCGAACCCAAATTCGCGGAACCGCGTGTGGATTGTTAGGTTTCGGGCTACGATGGCCTCTGGCGACTTCTCCTGCCCGGTCCCGCCCGGTTGCGCGTGCGGTAGTCCGATGCTCCGGACAGAGCCGGAGATTCTCGAGGTAAGACATGCTTCTCCCGGGCCCGTCGGATCTACCGGCATGGCGTTCCGAATGGCGATCGGGCGTTCCCGCCCCGGCGCGTGAATCCAGGTTGCGATTTCTGCCAAGATTGGTCCATGTCCGATCACCGCAGATCCGATCACCAGATGTCCGATCACCAGGAGAACCTGCTCAAAATTGTCGACGCCTTACAGTCCGAGATGATCGATTTCACGCGCGAGTTGGTCGCAATTCCAAGCGAGAACCCGCCCGGTAACGAATACGCGCGATGCGCCGAAGCGATCGCCCAAAAGCTCAAACAGATCGGACTGGAGCCCCGCGTGATCGAAGTACCCGCCCCAATACCGGGCGAGCGGCCGGGATATTGTGTGACCGCGTGTCACGGAGAAGGCGAACGAGCGCTCTACTTTCATGGGCATTACGACGTAGTTCCGCACTCAGTGGAAGGCCAGTTCGACCCCGTAGTCAGGCAGTCGAATTTGTTTGGCCGCGGATCGTCCGACATGAAAGGCGGCCTCGCCTCGATGGTTTTCGCCGTTCATGCCCTTCGGCGCGCGCGGACGCGCCTGAATGGCCGCGTGGAACTAGTCGTCGTTCCCGATGAGGAAACGGGGGGCGGGCGGGGCTCGGCCTGGCTCAGCCGCTCAGCCGATTTCGGCAAAGGCGGCATTGGAATGATGACCGCGGAGCCCACGTCGGGAGTGATCTGGAACGCGAACCGCGGCGCGATTTCGCTCCGAATCACCGTTAATGGCAAGCCGGCGCACGTTGGATTGAGCTGCCAGGGAGTCAATGCATTCGAGCGCATGCTGATCATTGCCCGTGAGCTGGAAAAGCTAAAGTGCGAGATCGAGAAACGCGAAACAGGATTTCCGATCCGTCCACGGGCGGCGCGGCGCTCGATCCTGATGATGGGGGGCGAATGCCGGGGCGGCTCAAATTTCAATCTTGTGCCCGGAACCTGCTCTTTCACGGTGGACCGGCGCATCAATCCCGAAGAAGACGCCGAGACCGAAAAGCGCCGCCTGCTGGATATTCTCGACCGGCTCCGTCGAGATGGAATCGACCATGAAGTGGAGATCCTTCAAGAGGGATCTTCCTCCGGCGTGCCGGAAGAGCATCCGTTCGCCCGGAGGCTGGCCGGAACGGTCGAGTCGGTCACGGGTAAGCGGGCCCCGTTCGAGATGTGTCCCGGATTGCTCGAAACGCGCTTCTATGCAGAGCGCGGTATTCCCGCCTTCGCGTACGGCCCCGGCATCCTTGCCGTCTCGCACGGACCAAAAGAGTTTGTCCCCATCCAAAACATTCGAGATTGTGCGGCTGTGTATGCCATGGTTGCTCAAGCGGCGCTGGCGGAGTAGGGCACAGAATTTGGGCCGGCGACTAGCTTAGAATACGGTCTCGTATTTCGACAAGACCACTCCCTCACGGTCGTGCCTCCGAACGGAGCCGCGCGCGTCAGCATGCGGTGTGGGAATACGTGTCCGAACTTTCGAAACGGTGTACTTAGTTAGTACCCCGTTTTATAAATACGGTCTCGTATTTCGACAAGACCACTCCCTCACGGTCGTGCTCCGAACGGAGCCGCGCGCGTCAGCAAGCGGTGTGGGAATAGGTGGCCGAACTTTCGAAATGGTGTACTTAGCGAGAGTCAAACAATAAACCGGACAAATGTTTGGAAGGGAGCGCATTCGAAACAATCCATCCGTAGCGTTTTGGCCGGAACCGCCAGATAGATAGCCGGGCGGCACGATCACAATCGGCAAGAGAGGCAATTTACGTTTCATAGCCCGCGCCGCGGAAAGCCCCGGATCGCAGTTGCCGACACCTGCTTTGGGCCGATGTCCGCATCCGATCGGGTCATTAATCAGTCGCGGCCGGGCACGACATCGATCTGCAACTTGGGATCGGCGGCAGGGACCGGCGTTTCCGGCAGGCCGAGTTCGCGGCGGACGATGTTGCAGCCCTGGGCGATGGCGCTGGCCTTGTAAAAAGCAATCTCGCGATTGCAGCCCTGGCGGCCGAACCCGCAGTCGCTGGATACGATCAGGCGGTCGGGCGGAATGTACCGGAGAGCTTTGCGGATTTCACCGGCGACGTCTTCAGGCCGGTCCGCCTGCAGAGCGCGGTGGCTAACGGCGCCAATGGCGATCTTCTTCTTGAGATCGTGCTTGAAGGGCTCGAACAACTCCAGATCCTGCTGCTGGCGGTCCTTCATCTCGAGCGTCCAGACATCGCCGCGGCAGCGTTCCAGATAGATCTCGATGGAGTTGGCGTAGCTGGTGTCGTCCATCACGCGCTGCATGTTGGGGTTGCCCCAACAGGTATGAATCCAGAGCTCGACATCGTCGAGGCCCTCCACTTCGCGGTTGAAAGCGTCGACCATGAACTTCACTTCGTCGTGGTCTTTACCGAAAGTGTTGGCCATAAAGTGGAAAGTGGGCTCCTCGATCTGGATGCAGCGGCAACCGGCCGCCCGGAGCGCCAGGAGCTCTTTGTTCATGGCCTCCGCCATATCCCAGACGACCTGGCGCTTGTCCTTGTAGCGGGGCGTATGGATATCGAGGAAAAGCGCCATTACCTGCGAGCAGCAGGTACCGAACTTGACCGGCTTACGCGTCTTTCCCTGGGCGATGCGCCAGATCTTCGGGTAATCGAGCGGCCGGTGCTCGATCTTGTCGACCACGTGGGGCCAGCGCCAGCCGGTATAGATCTCGTTGAGGAGGGTGCCCGGCGGGTAATGGAGCCATGGGGCAGTGGTTTCTTCGGGCTGCAGGTAATCGCCGTCGAAGCCGGCCCAGCGCTGGAGGGGATAGTGGTGCCATGCACGGCCCGCCATGTCCTCATCGACATGCAGATCGCCGTGAGTGAGGATGTCCAGCCCGGCGCGTTCCTGATCGCTGATGAGCACCGCCATGGCGTCCTGGAACTTTTCGCGGAAGCGGACGTCGAGCATGCAAGTATCTAGCGGCCGGCCCCACATGCTGACGTCGAACCAGCGGGGCCGGGGGAACGATCCGGTGGTGGTACTGGGGAGCATGAGGCCAGCGGTGGCAGTGAACATCGGATACCTTCAGGGGCATGGTAACAAGGATTTCCAAACGCTGGCGCTTCGCTGATATCGAAGGGTTGACAGACGAAACTAGCATGGCCCCGGGGCGGGCCACCCGTGATGATGAAAATGGGGGGGCTTGACAGGTTCGCTAGGCTGGAAGTAGAAGAGACCCTGGTCGTAATGCTTTGTGGCGGTGACATACCCCGAAGACGAAACTGACCCGGCCGCGCGTTCTTGAACCCGAGATTGGCCTAGCGCTGCGCGTTTGTGCGGCTATTTTCGAGACAAAGCGTCTGTCCCACGTTGGCGCGCATAGGTCGCGCTTTTGCGGGGCAGGCGCTTTCGCCGGCGCTTTCGCCTGCCAACCGATTGTTTCACCGGTCGGGCAACTAGTTCTTTGTAACGGCTAAATCGGTGACCATGACTTCCGTGTTGTGAGCAAAGCGGAGGCCATAGATGCCATCGGTGGAACTGAGCTTTCCAGCGGTCACGACCGCGCTTTTATCGTATCCCGCGACGACGGTCCCGTTGATCGCGCACTCGACACGGTCGCCTTTAACAGAAACCGCGATCTGCTGGGTGACAGGTTCCCCGGGACCAGCAGCCTTATTCACTGCAGCGTTCGGCCCGCCGCGGCCGTTCATCTGAAACGGGCCGGGGCCGAATCCCCGTACGATGAAGTTCCCATTGCCGTACGCAGCGCAATAGAGGTAGCTCTGCTTATCGGTTCCCAAATCGTTGCCCGCGATCATAATGCCGTACGGGTGAGGGTGACTGTTCAGGTTCATGTACTTGGGCTCTTTGAACGTCGCCTTCACAGTGTAGTTGCCCGTCGCCTTGTTTGCCGGGTTCCAATATGTCACCGCCGGACCGGTGGTGACGTGGAAGGAACCGCCCTCCTGCGCAAACTTTGCGTTCTTAAGCGCCTGGCCGGCTTTCTCCTCATTGGCGTCGATCTTTCCAGTCCATCCTGGGACGGAGATGCCGCCGCCTTCCACGATGCGGGAGGATTCCGTTGGAGTTTGGGCGTTGCTCACCGCAGCGGTAAGCATGACCATAATGATTGTCGGGGCCGAAGAGTAAATTAAGCGCATGGTTTCCTTTCGTTTCAATACTAAGCTAGAGTGTACAACGTGTCGAGTAATTTTTTCGCTACGGCGAGCCGGCGAGCGCGTCCACCAAATCAAGAAGTAGGGATCCGGATCGATGGCCGGATTCAGGCCGCCCCGAGGGTGGCGGCGTCTTGAGGGATCACGCTATCCGTAATCGGTGGTGATATCCGCAGGCGCTGCCACCGGCGGTGTCGGCGGGCGCTGGGATCTGATGAGGTGGCCGCGCGGCAACCTCGCAATGAAGCAGGAGATTTTGGCGAACACCACGCAGCCCGGTGGAAAGTCCGGCCGCTATTGGCCGGGCTAGCTATAGCTAAAGCTAGCCCGGTTGGCTCTTCGACAGCTCGAGAACCGTGATTTCAGGCGGGCAGCCGAACCGGATCGGGAGCAAAGAACACCCTACTCCCGCAGTGGTATAGCCCTGCATGAGGCCATGGCGCCAATGTCCGTGAGTATAAGCTCGCGGGCACTTGGCGTTCATGGTCAAGCTTCCAATCAATGGCAGACGAATCTGTCCGGCGTGCGTGTGGCCGGCAAGGTAGAGATCGACGCCCGCTCCGGCTGCCTGCCGGAAGATCTCGGGGCTATGCGCAGCCAACAGCTTGAATCCCCCCGGCGGCGCCGCTTCCATGGCGCCTGCCAAATCGTCGCAGCCGTAGTCGTGCGGGTCGTCGACTCCGATCACCCACAGGCGGGAATCCGGTGCGCCTGCCTGCACGGCCTCATTCATCAGCATCCGGACACCCAGCTTTTCAAGCTCTATCGCAATGTCCGCGCAATCGTGATTTCCTAAAATGCCCACTACCCCATAACGGGCCCGAATAGCGCCCAGAATGCGGCGCATGCGCGGATAAATCTCATCGCACGGGCCAAATGTCTTAAACCGATAGTCGCCAGTTAGAACGCAGAGGTCTACGGGCAGGAACGCCAATTGATTCGCCACAATCTCCGCGAGTCCATCCACGCCATCGATATGGAAGTCACTGAGGTGCAAAATGCGAAAGCCATCAAGGCCAGTCGGAAGGTTACCGAACTCCAGGCGCAGGCGCCGGACCACAGGGCAAAGCGCATTGGCAATGCCTCGACCGTACAAACCAGCGATCCGTAACCCGGTCCTCAGAAGCGACGACGCCACGCGGTCGCGCAAACTGTCGAAATCGCCGTTGCCCCAGGCAGCTAAACGCCTATCGTTCTGCGCCTCAATGAACCGCCGCCGGGATAGGCGCGATTCCATTTCACGCGTGAGGGTTAAATCGGCCAGGCGGTTCCGCATAAGTTTCATTCTCTATATAGCTGATGATCGATTCGAGGCGTTAGGAATGCACTTAGCGTGTTGTCACTACGTTAATTATAACTGAGGCGTCAGATATGCCCAAAGCCGCGTGTCTGATTTTGGTACTACTGAAGTACTGTAAATATCATAGCAAGGTTTCGAGGAGGGCTTCCTGGTACCTTTTGGACGCTTGAAGAGTACCGCCAACGGCATATTGAGTTACACGCGACGCCGGACGAGTTAGTGGCGGATCGGATCGAATCGCACCCGGGCGACGCCGGGCACAGAACACGTTGGCGGCATTGATGAGATGGGCCTGCATGCAATCCATTGCGCCGGCCGAAAGGGCCGGAAGCGCGGGCGATGAAGGCGAGGCAACGCGCAGATCACGGTAACAGCCAGGGAGCCCTTCCCCGTTTTCCGCCCGGAACCATGACGCGGATTCCGATTCTGCCGCCTAAAGCCAGCCGGGCCGGGCCAGGCTATCGTGTGTAAGTCTTGGCGAATCAGTTTGCCTCGATTTGCTCGGAGCGCAGCGCGCCGGGCAAACAAGCGCGAGGAACGCCGGATACCGCCTCCGGGAAGAGAGTCGGCCTAAGGTGGAATTTCTGTCCGGAACCCACGCCCGATTTTGGAGAAATGGACATCCTATCGCGCACTTTGGGTGTTGGAGAGGACCGCAATGTTCTCGAGTTCTTTCGCGCGTTCCTCGTGCCTCTCGAACCAGGGTATGCTTCGAAATCCAACAGAGGCGCTCACCTTGAGCCTCCGCCCAGTGTAAGCTTTCTTCATGGTGTTCGCCAAGCGACTTCGCGAGGGAGTTCGCCGTGGAGAGATCGCTTGCAGTGTCCGGATATGGACGCGTCCCCACGTCAAAGTGGGGAACCGGTACCGTATGGAAGAAGGCGAGATCGTAATAGATTCGATCAAGCCGATCGGTTTTCCGGATATCACTCCGGCATTGGCGCGCGAGTCGGGATTCCTGGGCATCGTCGATCTGCTCAAGGTCGCCAAGCACGGTAAAGGCGAGAATATCTATCTGGTTCGGTTCCACTACGTGCGCCCGCGCACGAAGCGCCCAGATTAGCGCAGGACCGCCTGAGTTTACTCTAATCGCGACTGCCACGTGTCAAGTACTGTGTCTGGCTTGGTGTCTGGCTGCGACGCTTCAGCGTTTTCGGGATTTCCTCGCTCGGCCGCGAAACCGCACTCCCTAACGGTCGCGGCTCTGTCTCGGCTGCGTGTGTGTGCAAATAGTTAGGCGGCCGCGACCGTGAGGGAGCGGATTTTGACCGGCGTTTCCCGAATCCGTTTAAGCACCCGTCTGGCTGCGACGCTCCGTATTACACGCTCGGGCAGATCTGCTATCCGTCGTGCGATGGATGCTTTCGCGCCAGTGTCGACGGTGTACGAGCCGTGTTCGGGAGGCGATCCGAGGGCCCGGCATTCGCTCTCATCGGACGCCCGCAACGACCGCGGATGAAATGCGGTGAACGGGCCGGATGCGCACGCAGCTCACAACACTCCGGGTCCTATTTCCACTGCGGGTTTTTCCCCAGACTCACCAGATTCTCCAGCAGCCGGTACGCGCCCGGCACGCCCGACGGCAACTGCCGGTACAACGCAAACGAGTCGTAAATATAGAACCCTTTTCCATAGCGCGCGACCAGCAGGCCGCCTTTCTGCGGGTCCTGGTCCGGATCATGGGTCTCTACGAGCGGCGTGTAGTGCGAATCCCAACTGCGCATGAATCCGTGACCGCGCTCCTCCACCCAGCCTTTGAAGTCGCTTTCGGTGATCTTGTTCGGCCAGCCGAACGCCGGATTCGCCGGCTCCAGCAGCGTTACGGGCGAGTTCTCGTCCACCACTTTCTGCGGATTGCTTCCCAGCGTGAACGGATACGGCCCGTAGTCGTGATCGAAATCCTGCAAATTGTATTGCACCATCATCACGCCTCCGTTTTTCACGTACTCCATCAGGCGGCTGTTAGCCGCTTTCAGATCCGTGCGCACCGCGTAGGCGCGTACGCCGAGGATGATCGCATCGTATTCGCTCAAGTCCCCGTCTGTCAGGTCGCTGGTGGCGAGAATCCGAACCTTCTGTCCCAGATTGTCGAGCGCCTTCGGAACATCGTCGCCGGTCCCGGGCAGAAAACCGATTTTCAGACCGGGCGCGGTCGCCACTTCCACGCCGACCGCCTTATACGTCGACGGACGATAGTAGGGATACGGGCGCAATCCCGGATATCCGGTGAGACGATACCCCTCCGAATATGCTCGTCCGTTGTATTCCGCGACGGCGGCGATGGTGTACTCGGCTGGCTTCACAATGTCCGGCGACACGGAAAATGTAACCGTCTGGTCTTCGCCCTCGCGCGCGAACGAGAACGGAAACTGCGGCGGCGTGGCGCGCCATCCGGAGGGCAGTTGCAAGCGTAGCGTTCCTTTTGCCCCACCGATTACGTTGCTGTGAACCGTCGTGGTGAACGCGAACGATTTCGACGCGATGGGCACGGCGCCGGCCGATGGCGAAACCCAAACCGAGATCGCTGGCCCCACGAGCAGCGGGTTTTCGATAGTGCCGAAGCCGGGAACGCGCTCGTTGGTCTGCACCACCCCGGCGACGTCGAACGCGACTCCGCGGTAAACCACGCGGGCCCGCGCGGCGAGCGGATACGGAGCGGAGGGCAGATTGCGATAGCGCGCGTCGATCAGATCGTAATACGGCTGCTCGTCGTTCGGACGGGTGAAATAGGGCCGCGTCAGCGCGGCATCGCGCGGAGCGGTCACTGAAAATCGCCACTGCGCTTCTTTCCCGGCGGAAATCTCGCGGACCGGGCTGCCCTCCGCGCGGAATTCCCAGTTCTTTCCGTCCGACGCCTCGAGTTTGACGCCGTCGACGCCGAGCGGCTCCGGGCTCTCATTGAATATCTGGGCTTCGACGCTGAAGGATTGTCCCGGAATGGCGATGGTAAACGTCGGCGCGCCTCCGCGTCCGCCACGCGCGGCCGCGAACGCCGCTTCAGTCGCTGTTTGCGACGGTGCGCCACGCCCGCCCGCCGGATTTGCGGCCGCCACCGCGGTCTGAAACGAAATCTCCAGCGCCGCGGCCAGCGCCTTTTCGAACTGCTGCTCCTTCAGTCCCAATTCGAACAGCACGTCGCTTTTTCCCGGCTCGGCAATGGAGGCGGACTGCACTTGGGACATCAGCGCGCGGGTCTGCTTCAAGCCTTCCGCCAGCACCGGAGCGATTGCGGACGGGCGATCCACCCGGTACTCGCGCATCGCATCCGCGGCCGGCTTGGCGATCGCGGCGAGTCCGTCCTTCAGAAACGTCGGCTCGCCGGCGGCCAGCGTGGCGATTCCTTGAATGGAAACGTCAATCCCGTCGAAGAACGACGTCTCGTTCCCGGCCGCCGCCACGCGCGATCCGAGGCGATGATAGGCGCTGTTGAATGGCGCCGCCGGCGGGATGGCTCCGCCGCCGTTCTGCGTCTTCTGAAACCCGAGCCCCTCGCGCGCAATCTGCAAAAAAGTCATTCCGGCCGCGGGCGCGGCGAGCCCTTCCGGAATTTCCAGAGTCGTGTCCGGGCCGTGCGTGAGCGCCTTCTGGTTCACGTAATCGAAAAACCGCACCGGCACGAATTTATCGATGGCGTAATCGTACATCCCTTCGGCAGTCGCCTGAAAAATTGGCACGCGCGCATAAACTTTGAGCGGCGACCAGGGCCGCAATCCCTCGCGGATCTGCTCCGGGAATTTTGTGGGATCGCCGGCCGCATTGAAAACCTCTTGCGCCATTTGTCCGGCCACCTGATGATTGCCGTGACCGTCCGTGGCCGCGCCCATGAATACGGACATCACCACCAGCGGACGCGTCATGCGCACCACGCGTACGGAATCGGAAAGAACGCGTTCGTAGCCCCACTTTTCGAGCGCCTCTTCACGCGTTTTCGAGAACCCGTAGTCTATCCCAAGGGAAAAATACTGGTCGACGCCCATATACCGGTCGGCGATCAGCAGTTCCTGGGTCCGCGCGAGGCCGAGCGCATCGTAGAAATCCTGCGACATGACATTCTGCCCTCCTTCGCCGCGCGTCAGCGTCATCAGCGCCGCCCGCGCGCCCTGGCCGCGGACTTCGTAGGTGAGCATGCCACCGTCTTCGTCATCCGGATGCGCGGTGAACATCAAAAGGCTGGCGCGCGTCTGCAGCGCCCGCAACCAGCGAACCATACCGGCCGCGCCGCGATCGGGCACGGCAGCCATCGCGTCGATCGACGGCGCCGGCGACTGGCTCAGTCCGCTAAAGATCGGGATCAAAAACAGGAGTCCACAAACAAGCCGGCGCATAGACGACCTCCAAGCGTCGAGATCCGCTTCGCGGCGGCGATTCGGCACTTTGCCAAGGAGGATATCACAAGCCGGCGCCGGGAGGTTTCGACCCCCGGCGGCTCCCGACCCGATCGGGTGCTTAATGCTTAACAGGTTGGGGGATTATCGCCATTCAGTGCCGTAATTCGCTTCCTCACGGTCGTGGCTCCGATCGGAGCCGCGCGCGTCGGCAAGCGGTTTTTGGGCTGCACCGAATCTCGCGGCCGGAGAACCGGATCCTTGATCGCGGTCGCTGTGCGTGCGCGGGGCATGGCCCCACGCCACTCTTAATTCCCGTCGGCGGGCGTTAGCGCCTTCAGGAATGCGTCGGCGTTGCTCTTGTCGATGAGGGTGACGCCAGTATCGACAAACACCGGCAGCGGGGAGCGCGTGTCCTGCGCCCAGTTCCCGTCCAAGGTAGGAAGCTTGTAGTGATGCAGACTGTCGAGCATGATGACGCCGTAATACGCCATGGTGAAGGGTTTCTGCGCTATAGTTGCGGCGATCTTCCCCTTTTGTATCCAGGTAAGCGTATTCTCGTCCGAATCCATGGCGACCAGAACTTTGTTGTCCACCTTGTGCCGGTCGAGTACGTCCGCGACCTCCGAACATGGGGTGCTCACCAGGCAAACGTACCCGTCCGGCACAGACTTGCCCTTGATGATTTCCTCGGTGGTATCGAATGCGATGCTCGGATTGCCCTTCACATCGACCACCCGGATAATCTTCATCTGCGGGTGCTCGGCGAGGATATTCTTATAACCCTGCAATCGCTGGTCGAGGTTGATCTGGCCCGGCATGGTGTAGACCACGACCTCACCCTTGCCATGCAGGCGATCGGCGAGGATGCGCCCTCCCATCAGCCCGGCCTCATAGTTGTTCGTGCCGATAGAGGTGAGGCGCTTGCTGGCGGGGACATCCGAGTCGATGGTGATTACCGGAATGCCTTGGGCGATGGCGGCGTCGATGGGGTCTTTCATCATGGTCGGATCGGCGGCGGAGACAAGGATGCCGGTTGGCTTCTTGGCCATCGCGTCGCGGAACGCCTGCACTTCGGCTTGAGGATCATAGCCGTCGGGGCCAACCATTTCGGCTGCCACCGCTAAATGGCGGGCCGCCCGTGCGAGTCCCGCGCCGGCTGCCTGCCAATAGGCGAGTTTGGTGCTCACGGTCACCAGGTAATACTTTTCAGTTGCTTCGTGCCGGGAACTGCTGCAGGCTGCAAGGCCCAAGATCAGCGTTGCGGATGCGAATGCGGCGAACGTTTTTCCCATGAATGTCCTCACTGGCAAGTACAGGTATACAACCATTCCGTCTCTCAGAGCAAGGCTGCCTCGATGTTTTGCGATGTTTTGGATGTTTTCCGAACCCTTCGCCGCACGTTGGCGTCGGCGCCGCCCAATAATAGCGTGAGTCAATGGCCTCTCAGATCCAGGCCGAACTTCGGCCTCCGGGAAGTCCCGCCGATGTGAAAGCGGAGAAACGTGCCGGCGCCTTCTTTTTCGAAGAATCGATCCACCGGCTTCAGCGCCCAGCGCTTCCATCCGGTGACCATCTCCGAGACGGTTGCCTGTAGTTTCACCGTGCCGCCGAAGGCCAGGCTATCCGCATCCAGGTCGTAATTTCCAGCCAGGTCCAGCTTGGCGCCGGGAACCCCGAACGACAACTGGTTGAAGTGGACTACCGCATTGTCGAGTTGAAATACTCCGGACATTTGCGAGACCGCCTGATCGGCCTCCCCAGCTTGCGGGTTTCCCTGGGCGCGCCGGCTCAACCCGTTAAGCTGATTCTGAATGTTGGAATGGAGCAATTTGCCGTCCTGCACTTCAAAGTGTCCATCCAGTTTCAGCTTTTCGCGCACCTTGCCCGTCAACGGAGGAATATCGATCTTGGTTTTGAGCGCGAGCCGCCCCTCCATGAACGGCTCTCCGCGCATGGCCAGCCGGAGAACGTCGCGCAAATCTCCGTCAGGCATGGAAACGTCGAGGCTGATGGCGCGCGGCAGGCCGGCTTCATGGCGGATGATGCCGCCGCTGGTGGTGAAACTGGTCGATCCCAACCTGGCAACCACCGGTTTCAGAATGGTATTCCCGTTGCCGCCATCCACCAAAACCGTGAAGCGCGCCGAAAGCGGCACGGGGTTTCCAGCCATTCGCAGGCGGAAATTCGGGATAAACGCATCGCCGCTGGCATTGATGGCGGAGAGCTTGCCATCGAACCGGCCAGTGGAGCGGAGCGTGCCGGCGATCCCATTGAATCCGCCCAGATCGGCATGGTCGAGCCGGTATTCTCCGGCAAGCGGTGTTTCACCGGGCTCTTGCGCCGACCACGGTCCGAAAACGCCGGTGCTCTGAATATTCCCCGGAGGCTTGGCGTTGATCAGCGCAGCTTCGTATTTCATTCCCACGCCGGCGCCCACGGATTCGAGGCGCATGCGTTGAATGGAGAATTGCAGCGGAACTTTATGCGCTTCCCGTGCCAGCAGCGTGAGCGTGGCGTGTTGAATGGTTACTTCCTGGATGATGACGCCGGTGTTGGGCGCGGCGTTCGGAGCGGCGCTTTGAGCGGCGCGTTGAGCATCCCCCGGCCTGGGTTGTGCAGGGCGGGCGAATGCGGGCCGCTCATCGGGCGGAGGAATTTGGATGTCCATCCCATCGAGCGAGACGTGGGTCACCAGCTTTGGTGTTTTGAATAGGTCGTCCACCTTGATTTCGCACGCGAACTTTTGGATGGCGAACAGCGGAGCCGCGGAGCCGTTTATTGCAAGATCCCGGCGCTGTTTTGACCGCAACGCCAAGCCTTCCCCTTCGATGGTTACCATTGCGCCCCGGCCGCGGGTCAGTAGAAGGCGCAGCATCGACGTTCGCGGTATCCGGATATGCAGTTCCCGAAGCTCCACGTCGCTGTTGAATCGCCGGCTCAAATACTGGATGACCTGCTGGCGGGCGTAAGGGTCAATGCGGTCGCGTAGCGCGGACGCCGCCAATACCAGCCCAATGGTTACAGCCAGCGCGGCCAAGCCGATGGCCAGCAGCCAGTTCCTCTTCCTGATGGTCACGCTCGCGCGGATCTCCTGCCGTTATTTTAAAGCCAGCGCGGCGTGGAATTGGAAATCGCGTTCAGTTTGCCCGCGCCGACGAACGCTTCGACGCGTCGCCGATGGTGCAGCGCCGTTTTCGGAGATTATCGTAGCGCCGCTGCCCTGGTCCGGCTAGCCAAGGTCAAAACGCCGTCCACGGCGTGTTCCGCTTGGTAATCGATTCGGCACGAATGCGCCATTGGATAAACTGGAGGGGTCTTATGGCGCTCGAAACGACTCTTACCGACATTGTCGCGCGACTGCGCCAAGCAAGATGTCCCAATGAGCAGGCGATCTCTCAAGGCATCGTTCTACGTCTCCTTCAGGAGTTGGGCTGGGACACTTGGGACACTACGATTGTCTGGCCTGAGTATCAGACGGGTGAGGGGCGCGTCGATTTCGCCCTTTGCCATCCGCCTGCCAAACCAGCTATCTTCATCGAGGTGAAACAACCTGGAAGAGCCGAAGACGTCGTCCGCCAAGCTTTGGAATATGCTTTCCACACGGGCGTTCCATTCGTCGTCTTGACCGACGGCAAGACTTGGAGCTTTTATCTGCCGGCGGAACAAGGCAGCTACGAAGACCGCCGCGTTTACAAACTCGACCTTCTCGAACGCCCAGCGGGCGAGGCTACTGAGACACTGAGCCGCTATCTGGCCCGGGAGCGAGTAGTGGCTGGAGCAGCGCTGGAGACAGCTCGTCAAGAATACCGGAACCGTCATCGCCGGTCGCAAGCCAGCGCGGCCATCCCGGAAGTGTGGCGCGAATTGGTCGGAAAGGGGAATGAAGAACTTGTCGAGCTTCTCGCCAGTAACGTTGAACTCAAAACCGGCATTCGCCCGGACACTGACGAGGTAGCGAAATTCCTCGCCGCGATGGGCAAGCCCGTGATCGTAGGGGCTTTACCCAGCAACATCTCTGAACAGTGGAGCCGCCCGGCCGAACGTCGAACGCCGCAACGCACTCATCCTACCGAGACATCCCGCAGCGGAAGTCTCATCCTGCGAGGAAAGGCGTACCCCTACGCCAACGCTAAGGATGCAATGGTGATCGTTCTACGGGAACTCGCCAACAGCGACGCCTCCTTCCTGGAACGCTGCTCCCAGCACCCAGACGCGCAAGGCAGGAAGCGTCGTTATATCGCCCGCACGCCAGAAGAACTTTACCCGGACCGCGAGGACCTCCGCGATTGTCGGGAGTCGTTGCCGGGTGGATCGCTGGTCGCAACTAACCTCAACAACGTGCTGAAGAAAACTATCATCAAACTCGCGGCAGAGGTTGCCGGACTGAAGTTCGGTAACGATGTCGTTGTGGAGTTTTGAATGGCTGAACCTTGGCCTCATTCATGGGCCCACCCGTTCACGACGCGAGTCTTTCCAACGCCTAACTAACTGCTTTGAGACCCCCTTCCGGAGCTTAAACTAAACGCGGAGAGGAGGACGGAGTTTTTTACGAGCTACCCGCGAGTAGTCGCCCCGTGTTTAGCAATCTCGATCAATCGTGGCGCGGATCGCCTGGACGTCAAACGGCCAAACCGCGCGGAGTAGCGTCGCAGGCCTATCCGGGAAACGGCTCAGACTTCCGAATTGACGAGACTCGGGCGGTAGCCATGCGGAAACGGCTATGCTGAAAATGCTGGCCGGGAAGAAACATGCGACTGGTGATAGCAGTACTGACGCTGGCGTGCGCAGCGTCGGCGCAAGAATTTGACATGGTGATCGCGAATGGCCGGGTGATGGACCCCGCCAGCGGCCTGGACGCCGTGCGCCACATCGGGATTCGCGGCGGCAAGATCGCGGCAATATCCGCGGCAATATCCGCGGCGGCTCTCCGCGCACGAACCGTGCTCGATGCCAAAGGCCTGGTGGTGGCGCCGGGATTCATTGACTTGCATTCGCACGGCCAGACGCCGGAGAACTACCGCTTCAAGGCCATGGACGGCGTCACCACCGCCCTCGAAATGGAGGTGGGCGTCTCGCCCGTGTCTCCATGGTATGCCGCGCGGGAAGGGAAGTCCCTCGTCAATTTCGGCGCCTCATCCGGCCATCTGCCGGCGCGCATGGCGGTGATGCACGACAGCGGCGCGCTGCTTCCGCGCGATAAAGCCGTGGAGCGCGCGGCGACGCCGGAGGAGCAGCGCGAAACGCTCGCATTGGTACGCAGCGGCCTGGAAGAGGGCGCGCTCGGCCTCGGCATGGGAATCGCTTATGTGCCGCTGGTATCGCGCGCCGAAATTCTGGATCTGTTCCGGCTGGCGGCGGATAAAAAAACGGCGGTCTACGTTCACATGCGGAACGGCGGCCCCGTGGAGCCGGGTGTGATCGACGCGCTGCAGGAAGTGATTGCCGATGCGGCAGCCACGGGCGCATCCCTGCACGTGGTGCACATCACCAGCATGGGCCTGCGCGAAACGCCGTTGTGCCTGGAAATGATCGAAGGTGCGCGCCGGCGCGGGCTCGACGTCACTACCGAGGCGTATCCGTACACGGCTGGAATGACCGATATCGGATCGGCCATTTTCAGCGAAGGCTGGCAGGCGCGGCAGGGTGGCATTACCTTCGGCGACCTGCAATGGGCGGCCACCGGCGAGCGCCTGACCGCCGCCAGCTTCGCACGCTACCGGCGGCAGGGCGGCATGGTGGCGATTCATTCCATCCCGGAAGATATCGTCAAGCTGGCGATCGGTAACCCGCTGGTGATGATCGCCTCCGACGGCATTCTCGAAAACGGCAAGGGCCACCCCCGCGCGGCTGGTTGCTTCACGCGCGTACTGGGCCGCTATGTGCGCGAGCAGCGCGTGCTCACTCTGATGGAGGCGCTGCGCAAGATGACGTTGGCGCCGGCGGACCGCCTGGGCATCCACAGCAAGGGGCGCATTGCAGTGGGCGCCGACGCGGACCTTGCGGTGTTCGATGCCGCGCGCGTGATCGACCGCGCCACCTTCGAAGATCCAGCCCAATATGCCGCGGGGATGGTCTACGTTCTGGTGAACGGCGTGCCGGTGGTGCGGAACGGTTCGCTGGTGGAAGGCGTCGCGCCGGGCCGCGGCCTGCGGCGGTAGCCGTTTTGTGGGGCAGGCGCTTTCGCCTGCCAACTATGCGCGGCCAGGCCGCCCGCTAACTAAGCCTGCAAAAGGCCAAGAACCGAGGGACGCAACTGAATTGGTTTGATGCGAATTCGAGAGCAATCGTGGTTCCGGATCGCGAGGTCCTAATCAGCTTGGCGCAAGCACTCGAAAAGCGCGTTAAAAGGGGCTGCGCCGAAAAGCTCGCGCGGGATAATGGGCAGCGCCATGGGCTTATTGTCGCTTGGGCGAATCAGCGCGGAAGGGACTTATCCAGGGGATCGGAGCAATAGTCTGTAATGCATTCGCGTCTATACGGAATCCGAATTAGTTTCACTACGCGAGGCTTCAGCAACCACGTACTCATTCGCGCTCTTTTCGCTATTCGCCCGCAGACGCGAGGACCTTGGCTTCCAACGCCGGAGCGATGAAAAAGCGGGCCTTGTTCCGCAGGGCTTGAATCTCTGGCTTGACGGCAGGGATTTTGCCCATGCGTTTCGCGCGAAGCAGCACGCCCAGCACGCCGATGACGGAAAGCCCGGCCTGCTTAGCCGTTTGCCGCGCCTCCTGCTCGTCAATGATCACGATGTCGGCATTCAGATCTATAGCCAGCGCGATGGCTTCCGCCTCGCCCTTATGGAGTGATGACAGAAGGATGCCCAAAAGTGTGGAAGTTTGGGGAATCGCAGTTTTGATCCACTGCCCGCCGATTGCCGTCTGAATTGCTGCGCGCGCAACGGGATCGGGATGGGCCGCAAGCTCGTCCGCGACGGCGGCTGGTATCGAGAGCACGGAGAACTGGGACTCCAGCAGATCGAGGCGTCCGATGATGGCGAGATTAGAAATCGGCGAAGTGTTACTGACCGCGAGCATATTCGAGGTCAAGTGAGAGGTCGTCCTCCGTATAATGCCGCGGTATATTGCGGCTCGCGATCAGATCGGCGAAGGCATACCGGGAAGACCCGGCCAATTCGCACGCTTTCCCAAAAGGAAGAATGCCTTGGGCGTAAAGAGCAACGGCAAGTTCGGTCCGCAGACGGGGCTCCACCTCCGGAACGGGGAGTCGTAGGCTGCTTGCCACCGATTCGGGGATATCGAGGTGAAATGTCATGGTCGGCCCGCTGTCTTAATTCTACGCCACCCTCCACATGTACGCGAGGACACCTTCCGGCCCTATCAGAAATACTGTGTCCTAACCCTGGGTGCTATAGTTGATTGGCATCTCCCACCAAGAGCCGTGCGGCCTTCTCGGCCCGCTGCACCAGCCCGTCTCTGATGTCCCTTGCCAGTAAAGGACGGCAAAACGTGTTCCACTTCACACACTAGCGTGCTATGCACTATGCTGCGCTAAGTCGAAGACAGAAATCTCGACTGACAGCCGAATATTGCGAATGAGTTACACTGCGATTGCCTACAGGAGCTTAGTTCTAGCCTTCTTACTCACGACAGCGGTACAAGCGCAACCGCAGATCGGCGGTGGCGCCTGCACGAATTCTACATTGAGCGGCATTTACTACTACCTGCTCAGTGGTGACCTGCTCTCGGGGAACCAGGTTTATCCTTACGTCGAGCTGGGGAAGCTTGTCGCCGATGGGCGTGGCGGAGTTTCGGGGAACTCGCACGCGAGTGCAGGCGGCGCTATCTCCACGTACACTCTGGCCGGGACGTACTCGGTCCAATCGAGCTGCACGGGCGCCATGACACTCTCCGTCAATTCACAGCCGCCTGAGTCTCTAACCTTTCAAATAGTCAACGGCGGGCAAGGCGCAATAATCGCGTTTTCGGGGCCGACTGGCGTCATTGCAGGGCGGGCATACGCCCAAACGGCGGGCGCAGCGCCAATCCAGTGCCAGACAGCTTCGCTAAGCGGTAGTTATGGCTACCTCCTAACTGGTGTAGCCTTCCTGTCGGGGAATACTTACTATTATTCACAAGCTGGGAGCGCAACTGGAGATGGCCTTGGTAACATGAGCGTAACTGGGATGGCCAATGTCAATGGAAGCACGCTCACCTCAACGGGTCAGGGCCATATTCAGTCGCAAGCGACTGCTCCGGCACTGCGAGCGTCAAAAACCAGAACGGCACTGCGAATTATTTCATAGCTGTGGTCGAAGACGGACAAGCTGTTCTGTTCATGGAAAGCGACGGTGGATACTCTGTTGGGGGCGTCGGTCAGCCTCTATTTGTTACGCCCCAAAGCGCGGTCGTCAATGCTGCGAGTTTTGACTCGCAGGCGCTTGCTCCAGGCGAGATCTTCTCGATTTTCGGAGGAAGTCTGCCACAATCACCAGCATCGGCTAAGGTGCTTGTTAACGGCGAAGCCGCACCCGTGTTCTTCGCTAATGGTAGCCAAATCAATGCACAAATACCTTACGATGTCCCAACGGATCAGCCTGTCTCGCTCAGTTTGAGCAACGCCGGGACATCCAGCAATGCCGTCCTGTTGAGCATTCGACAGGCCGGCCCCGGAATCTTTACGTATTCCGGCAACCGGGCAGTCGTGCAGAACCCGGATTATTCGCTTAACTCGTCCACCAATCCTGCTCATGTGGGGGATACCGTGGTTGCATATCTAACAGGTCCCGGTCTCGTCAGTCCTGCGGTAGCCACAGGATCGGCGCCCCCGTCGGCCCCGCTTTCGAAAGTAACCGCCCCATATTCGGCTGCCATTGGGGGAGTTCAGGCCGACGTTTCCTATCTCGGCCTCACGCCCGGGTTTGCTGGACTGTACCAGGCGAATCTCAAGGTGCCGACCTTGGCGCCTGGGGACTATTCCGCCGTTACGACTGTTGCGGGTGCGGCTAGCAATGGGCCGCTCATTTCAATCCGGTGACCGAAAACTTTTCGTCTGACGAAGACGATTACCGAACTGAACCATTGGTGGTTGAGCTCCACCGGATCTAGTATGCGTGGGGATGGTCTACGTGCTGGCGAACGGCGTGCCGGTGGTGCGGAACGGTTCGCTGGTGGAAGGCGTCGCGCCGGGGCGGGGAGTGAGGCGTTAGCCCCGCTATAGGAGCCCCAACAAGAATTCGGTTCTCGTTGTGTTGGCAACTCCATTCGATTCCATCGCGCGCCGCGCCTTCTGGCTCCTGACTCGCTTCCCTCCACGAGTAGGGTTAACTCAGGATTTTTCCTGACACGCCAAAGTTACAGACCGGTTCAATCCGGCCCCACCGGTGGCAGGGCTGACTCCTGGCTCCTCGACTCCCATATCCCGCAGGGATATCAAGGGCGCAGCCCTTGGACCGCGTTATTATTGAGCCATGTACCGTCGGGTCCTGCTTCTCGTCTTTGCCGGTCTCTTCTGTTTCGCTCAATCCGCCAGCTTTCAGTGGGTGCAAACCGTGGGAGGATCCGCCAGCGCGGCCGTCGCCGGAGCCGCTACGGATGCGCAGGGCAACACCTATGTGGTGGGCAATACTACCTCGGTCGATATGGCGGTACGCAGCCCGGCGCAGGCACATCCGGCCGGATCGGGCCTTTACCGCATCGACGGTCCCGGGAGTAACTGGACCAACCTCTATAACTCGGGGGCGACCTCGGTAACTGCGCTGGCGGTCTCGGCGCAGCATTCTCAGATCGCGTTTGCGGTGTCCCTACAGGGTCTGTTACGCACCGGCGATGGCGGCGCAACGTGGGCTGACGTCGTCCCCACGGGGCCCCCACCCTTCAATCCGCCAGTATCCTCGATCGCCATCGATCCCACGAACGATGCGCTCGTGTATGGAGCCGGCAGCGGCGGATTCTTCACCAGCAAGGATTCCGGCGTAACCTGGGGCTCCGTCCTCGGCGGCTCTCCAAACCCCGACGCTCGTATCTGGGTCGACCCCAATCAGCCGCAGGTTCTCTTCTTCGCGAGCGGTCCGAATCTTCAGCGCAACGCCAGTCGCGGCACAGTGGGGTGGCAGGGCATTCCCACGTCCACCGGGCCCCTCAGCCTGGCCTTCGATCCATTCACCCAAGGAACGGTCTACGCCGCCACTCAAACCATCCTCCAAGTAAGTACCGACGATGGCCTCACCTGGAAGTCCTTGGGCCAGCCGGATTCCGCATATGCGCCCCAGTACATTCTGGCGGACCCGCTGCACCAGGGGACCCTTTACGCGACATCCTTCGGCGGCATATTTCGGAGCGTCGATAGCGGCGCGACGTGGGTTCGCATCGGCCTCGATTCCAATGCCGGCCCGATGGCGGCCGACCCAGTGAGCGGCGCTATCTATTTCTGGATTAATGGTACGGTTTTCGAAAGCGCCGACGGGCTCGCGACCCGGACGGCGCTGGGTCCTCCGTCTCTCCAACAGGCCACCGCGCTGGCCGTCGCCGGAGCGAGCCTGTATCTCGGCGTAGCGGCGACCACGGACGTATTCGTTACTAAGTTAGACCCGCAGGGCAACACGATCTACTCCACTTACTTTGGCGGTACGGGTTCCGACGCGGCGCAGGGCATCGCGGTAGATTCCCTGGGCGCGGCGTATGTTACTGGAAGCACCAATTCGCCCGATTTTCCAGTAACTGCCGGCGCGCTTGCGAAGAGCGGCGGCAGCTTCCTGTTCAAGTTGAATCCCGATGGATCCACGGCTTATTCGACTTACTTCAGCGATGGACGATCGCAGCCAAACGCGGTAGCCGTCGATTCCGAAGGGCATGCCTACATTGCCGGGACCACTTACGGCGGCCTGCCGGTCACGCCGGGCGTGTATCAGGGGAAGCTGCTTGGAAGCGCATCGATGGGAATTGTCCTCGGACCTGGGCCGCCGCCGCCCACCAACGGATTTATCGCCGAATTCAGCCCGGATGGCGGCTCGCTGGTCTACTCGACCTACTTTGGCGATCAGAACGTCACGGCGACGGCTCTCGCGCTCGAGTCGGACGGAACCGCGATCGTGGCGGGCGGCGGAACGCTGTACCACATGTATTGGCTGGGCCTGTCCCTGGTCGACACGGCGAACGTTGCGGGAACGGTTTACGCGGTGGTCGTGGATAGCGCCGACAATGTATACGCCGCCGGTGGCACCGGCTCGCAGTTGTTTTGGGGCACGCCAGGCGCGTTTGAGATCGCGCCCATGACAGTTCCGCCATATCCTGGAACGCTCGGGAATACCGGCGCGGGCGACGCGTTCCTCGCAAAGTTCGACTCGCAACTTCGCCCCGTGTCCGCGACCCTGCTGGGAGGCGAGGCTCCGGATCAGGCGCAAGCCGTTGCTCTCGGCGCGAACGGCAACGTGTTCCTGGGCGGATCGACTTACTCCAAAGCTTTCCCCATGCGTGGCGCCGCGCAGAGCTCGTTTTCCCCATCCACATCGTTTTTGGCCGGGTTGACGGCCGATCTTTCGACGCTCCAGTTTTCCACTTATGCGGGCGATACGCGAACCTTCAGCATCCTTTCAGTGGCGCCGATGCCGGATGGCGGCGCCGTTTTCGCGGGATCGACGCTGGGTCCGATCCTCCGGAGTCCGTCTGCCAATTTCAATCCGGCAATTCCCAATGCGTCGCAAGCGCTCGTAGTGCGCGCCATTGTCGGAGCGCAGGCGGGGCCGCGCATCGATTCTGTTGTCAACGCCGCCAGCCGTCTCGGTGTGGCGCTCTCACCAGGAGAGACATTCATGGTGACAGGCGCTGGATTCGGCAATGACGCGGCGCTGCTGGTGAACGGAACCGCGCTGCCGCCGATCGGCAAATCGTCTACGACCCTGATTGCGGCCGTGCCGCTCGGCTTCACATCGCCCGCGGCGGCTACGGTGACGGTGCAATCGGGCGGCGCCAGCTCGTCGCTTCTCGCGCCCTTCGCGAGCGCCGTACCAGGGGTGTTCTCGGTTGACGGCAGTGGTTTGGGGCAGGGCTACATTGTCAATGCGGATGGCACGCTGAACTCGCCCACGAACCCGGCCTTGGAGGGTTCCAAGATCACGATCTATGCAACCGGCGTGGGGCCGATGACTTTCGTTGGGCCGTATGCAGTGACTAACTCACCCGTGGAAGTGCTGATTGACGGCTTTCTGGCGCCGGGCATTGCGGCGGTTGTCGGACCGGTCGCGGGCCTTCCTGGAAGCGTGTATCAGATTTCGGTGTACGTGCCCCAGCCCTCGCTGTATGGAGCGGTCAACAATAGCTTCACGAATGTTTACCTGCCTCCTCAATCGGCGGTGACATTTGTGATGAATCCCCTTGCGGGCTCGGATGCTGCTAAGAGCCAGGCGGGCTTAGGAATTTCGGTCATCCACTAACGCTTTGCTCCGGTCTCTCCCTTAGGCCCGCGTCGAGGCGTCGAGGCCCCCCTCGCCCGCCATTCCCCCGTCGGCAATGACTCAACGCGCCGCCGATCAGCTGTAGGACAGACCTCCCGGTCTGTCCCCCGTCGGCGATGACTCAACGCGCCACCGATCCTCATCGGAATCGTAGACAGCGCGATCAAGAACGGCGGCGAATCCTTTGGTTGCGCAAAGGGCATTCGCGGCTCGGGAACGATATCGATATCGGCGCCTGTCCGGCCATCCGGAACCCGCGGCCTCTTGCCATGTCCTTCACTGAAGAAGTACCTTCAGTAAGAGGGTTCCACACGGTGCGGGTTCGGGCCGCTGAGTCCTCGCCGGCTGCATATGAAATTCGGAGTCAATACCTTTATCTGGTCGGCGGCATACGACCATTCGGTTCGGGCGCTCCTGCCCCTGATCAAGGAGCGGGGATTCGATGGCGTCGAAGTGCCGCTCTTCCGGCCGGCGGAGTTCCCTGCCTCCGCTATCCGGCGAGACACAGAGGCGAATGGCCTCGAGTGCACAGTCTGCTCCGTGCTTCTCCAGGGGTTGAGTCTGATCGGCGACGATGCGGATGTGCGCCATAAGACGGCCGCGCATCTTCGGGACGCCATCAAGGCCGTAGCGGACGCGGGCGCAACCATCATCGCCGGTCCGCTCTACTGCCCCGTCGGTTACCTGCCGGGGAGGCGCCGTACGGTTGACGAATGGAATTGGGCCGTGGAGGGCTATCAATCCATCACCCCAACGCTTGAGCAGAACCATGTGACTCTGGCGATTGAGCCGCTCAATCGATTCGAAACCTTCTTCCTCAACACCGCCGCCGATGCCGCAGCCCTGTGCGACCAAGTTGGGCATCCGAGTGTCGGGGTTCTGTTCGACACCTTCCACGCGAATATTGAGGAGAAGCAGATCGCCGCGGGTTACCTGACAGTCGGCAAACATCTGCGTCACGTCCACACCTGCGAGAACGATCGCGGCACACCCGGCAGCGGTCACGTGGAGTGGGATGACGTCTTCCAGGCATTGCGGGAATTGCGGTACGACGGCTGGCTGACCATCGAGAGCTTCGGGTTTGGGCGAGCTCAGCGCGGCCGCCTCCATCTGGAGGGATATTGAGCCCACGCCCGAATCCATCGCGTTCGACGGCGTTCAATTTCTCAGGAAGAACGTGGCCCATCGTGGTCACAATTAGGGACCAAATCGTGGCGCACGCACTCATGCGTGCAGCGTTCACACTCGTGTGAACGCGCTTCGGATTTGAGCCGAAACCGGAGGCTTCAGTTGAACCGGTCCCATGCCGCCATTTCCGCCGAGGCCGCCAAATGCGCCAACATCTTTCGCAGTCGCGCGATTCGGATGCTCTGGCCGTACATAGTTGCCTGGCCGCGAGCAAACTCGGTACGCTGAATCGTTACATCCACATGGCGGTTATGAACAAACAGCATATTCTTGCGGAGATCAGGCGCACCGCGACCGCGAACAGCGGCAGGGCGCTCGGCAAGGAACGCTTTTATAAAGAGACGGGCATAAACGAATCCGATTGGATCGGAAAACATTGGGCTCGGTGGAGTGATGCGATCCGCGAAAGTGGACTTGAGCCGAACCAAATGCAAGGTGCGCTCGACGAAAATGCCCTCCTAGAGAGTTTCGTGTCCCTGATGCGCGAGCTGGGGAAATTTCCGGCCATGAACGAAGTGAAATTGAAGGCGCGCAACGCTCCTGGCTTTCCCCTGGCACAACACCTTCTCCCGATTCGGATCAAAACAGCAATTCGTCGCACGCATCGAGGCGTACTGCAAAGGCCGGGAAAGATACGATGATGTTGTCCCGCTTTGTGCCGTCACTGCCGGGCGTGCAGCTCCCGTGCCCGACGATGATGTCGAAGCCTCGGAAGATTTTGGGTTTGTCTATCTGATCAAGTCGGGGCGCTACTACAAAGTTGGCCGGAGCAACGCGGCTGGCCGTCGTGAATACGAACTTGCGATACAACTGCCCGAGAAGGCCGTTACTGTGCATGTCATCCGTACCGATGATCCCATCGGTATCGAGGCGTATTGGCACAAGAGATTTGATGAGAAACGCCAGAACGGGGAATGGTTCGATCTGGGCAGCGCCGATGTAAAAGCGTTCAAGCGCCGGAAGTTCATGTAGGCCCATCCCAACAGCCCCAGCCCCCGCCGCGCTTCCTGCTATCTGTCAACTTGATCCGCTCTTATTCCGCCTTGACGGTGAGGACCACGAAGACATCGGCATCGTCGGACATGCGCACCTTGCCTAGTACCAGCTTCTGGCCCTCGCGAACGGTGATGTTGCTGCTAATCGAGGAGACGCTGTTGTTGGCGAGATGGTGCAATACGAATTGGAAGGGGCGAATGGTTACGGATTTGTGGTCCGGAGCGACCGTGACATTGGCAAATTCGATTGTGTAGGAGTAAGCGAAATTTCCCGGCGAAAATGGCGCCCTGTCGCTGGCGGAGGCCGCCCCTTGAGAGACGCTGGTCACGGTGGTGAGCAGGTCGTAGCGCGCGTAGATGAGCGAGCTCTTCATTTCAGCGATGGCATCGTCCAATTGTTTCGGAATCGGGCTCAGGTGCTCGCCGTCCGCTTCCGATTTGGCGTTCGAAGCGCGGATCAGGTAGGCCACGTAGTGGACTTGCGGTTCGGGCGGCGGCGGAACGTCGTAGCGCTTAAGGAAGTCGAGGGTTTTTGGCTGCCACTCGGGGACAGCGTTGCGCTGGGGGCGGATAACGGCCAAGTGGATGGGCGGCGTATAATCCACCATCACGTTAAACAGATACTCTGCCAAACGCGACACGGCTTCGGCCGATTCGTTGTCGAGGTGTTTAAATTCATACGGCACAGCCTCGGGTCGCGCCGCAGCGGGCTGCGCGGGCTTGGCGGGCTGTGTCAGGCCGGGAACGGATGGGAAAAGAGCCGCCGTGAGAAGTAAAACTGCGCGTCTATTCATAAGAGCCTTCCTTTGCCTGCAAGAGAATAATGGTGACGTCCGGGTTGGCGGTGGCGATCTGCATTTCAACCGGGGATTCAGAGCCGGTATCGGGCGCCGGCTGCTGGCCGGTCACTCTCCGAACGAGCGCCATATCAATTGGCCGCGTGACAGCTCGCCGGATGTGGAGGCGGCGCGTAACATGCACTGGCCGAGCGGGAACGGCAGGCGTATTGGTTTGCATTCGGGCGCTCTGAATTATTTGCGAAGAGAGCTTCACACCCGGACGCGGCCCCGGGTGGATCAGAGCGATCGCAACAATCGCCGCCGCAGCTGCGGCCAGCGCCGGAAGATATCGGCGCATGCGCCGTTCGCGTAGGATGGCCGAACGAATCCGGCGCCTCATGGCGGCGAAGTCGGCATCCGCCGCATCCGGTGGCGCAGCCGCCAAGTTGAGCCGGTCGTTCTCTAATTCTTCCGCCAACCGTGCGCAATTCGGGCATGCGCGAAGGTGCGCTTCCACCTCCTTCGAAAATTCGCCGTCGATCTGCTCCGCAATCCGCTCCTCCCACTTCTCGCAACTCATCGCACGCCTCCAAACCGTTCCGCGAACAAGGTTCGCAGTCTTAGCCGCGCCCGCGAAATCTGGGAGCGCACGGTAGTTTCCGACGACCCCAAGACGCCCGCCACGTCTCTGGTGCTCAAGCCTTCCATTTCGCGCAGCAGCAAAGCGGCGCGCTCGGTTTCGGGCAGACGGCGCAATGCCTCTTGCAGGTGACGTTCGCGCTCATGCGCCGCCGCCATCTGTTCGGGGCCGGCCGCGGGATCTGGCCGCGAATCCGCTCCGCCCTCGATGGCTACTAACCGCGCACGCCGCCGTGTGCGGCCGATATCGCGGCACGCGTTGACAACCACCGCGCAGAGCCACGGGCCGATGGCGGCATCCGAATCGATCTGGCCGAGACGGCGATGCAGGCGCAGAAACGCCTCCTGCATGGCGTCCTTGGCATCCTCGCGGTTGCCCGCAATTCGAAGGGCGAGGCCGTAAATGCGGCGTTCATGCAGAGTTACCAGGCGCTCGAAGGCGTCGAGATTGCCCTGGCGCGCGGCAACCAGCAGTTCCGGTTCGGACCGGCCGTTCTGCGCCATCAGGATTGTGTCCGCCCACAGATCCGCCACGCCCCGTTATACGCTGCCCGGGGGCCAAACGTTGAGATCGACTTACATCATGTGGGACGGGCCTCCTGGCCGGTCCACGCGCCGGAGGCGCGAGTTCCCATGGTGGTGCCCGCCTGTGGCGCGCGCCACGAAACCATCAGGAAAATCGCGTTCGCTTCCACAAGAGCAGACCGCAAACCACCAGACACACCAGCGTGGCAGCCAGCAACACGGCCATCCACGGCAGATTCACCGCCACCGCCTGATGCTCGGCGCCCATGGCCAACCACACAAAGATCGCAACCGCCGACGCCACAATCAGGATTTCCCACCAGTGCCGAACCGGCTTATCGCGGGACAGCGGATCTTCGCCCAACAGGCTCGACTTGGCGCGCTCCGAATCGAGACCGTAACGGACGCATTCCCGCTCCACGGCTACTTTCCAGGACGCTTGCTCGGATTCGGATGCCTGGGCCGAACAGATAGCGCCGGCGCCCAAAATCATGATGAGCGACCCCGTGAATACCAGCACGTGAGCGGTGACGCCTTGCCCGGCAAGCTCACCGAAAACCAGGACTCCCCAAGCCAGTCCCCAGAGTTGGTTAGTGTTTGAGAGCGGTATCCCGCGGGCAATTCCAATGTACTTCGCCGCGTAATTCTGAAACAGATCGCCAACCACCCAGCAGAACCCTCCGAGAAAAAGCCAGAAAAGCGCCGGCCTTGCTCGCACCAGTCCCGCGACCACGTTGTGCACACCGCCGTCCAAGAGCACGGCCAGGGTGGAAACCATCCCCAGTTCGCCGAACGTGAAGACCGTGACGAAAGAGAGCGGGTTCATCCCACTGATATACGCCTTGCGGTATGGGATGTACATTGTGCCGAACATCAATCCGGCGCTGAGGGCGGCCACGATTCCGAGCGCCGCGCCTCCCGGCAGCGTGTTCGAATGTTGCGCCGTGGCATAGGCCAGCAGACAAGCCCCGCCCACAATGGCTACGGCCCCACCCACTACCCGTCCCCAGCCGGATCCGCGCAACTCCCGGAACAGCAGCCAGCCCCAGAACAGACCCACCAGGCTGTTGATGTTCCAAAGAGGGAAGGCGATGGAAAGGCCCACATTTCGAACCGCGAACACCGTAAGCGTATTGCCCACCGCCCACAGCATTCCCGCAACCAGCGCCCAGACGATGAGATGCGGCTTTTCGCGAAGGTCCATCAGAACATAGCTGGTCCCTTTCAAGGCAACGGGCACGGTCCATCGAGCTACGAACACGCCGGCCACCATGCCGAGCGAGATCAGGAAGGGCGAAAAGCCGGCGGTCACCAGTTTGGTAGGGGCCTCCGCGGCTGCCAGCCACGTTGCGGCCGCCAGCCCGCAGAATACGCCCAGCGCGTGAAGTGAGTAAGTCGCGGCCTTCGCTCCCGATGCCGTGGTATTCATTTCACCAGCACCAGTACGCAGATGCCGATGATCAGCACAGCGATGGGTAACCACAGATGCGGGTCGGTTACCACCGCCCGGGTGCGCGACTGCTTCAAGTTTTCCATGTTCGTCGTGGAACTCCCTCCAGCCTAACCAGCCCGCCTAACTAGCGATGCCATGCGCCATAGCATCTGCTTCGCTCACCCGCACGGTCCGGCCCTCGCGGCACGACATCGTCGCGGCAAGGCTGATCCGCATAGCGGCGATGGCATCCGCCGCGGTCAGCGATGGTGGTTCCGCCTTCCTCACTCTATCTACAAAATCCTGGATCTGAGTGAGGTACGCGCCCTCGAAACGCTGCATGAAATGCGGTACTACGTCGTGCGTAATGCCCTCCCGCGTCATCACCAGAATCGGCGTGTGCTGGAAATAGCCGATTTGCAGGGAGCCTTTCGTGCCCCAGATTTCGGTGCGGATATCATACCCGAACACCGCGTTGCGGCTCAACTGCACCGAGCCCAGGGTTCCGTTCTCGAACACCATGTTGACCAGCGCGTTGTCGATATCGCCTACGGATTTCATTTCGGGGTATGCCAGGGCTCCCCCCACGGCGTTGACGGTCGCGACCTCGCCCATGAACATGCGTCCCAGGTCGAAATCGTGTACCCCCATGTCGGCAATCAGGCCGCCGCTGACCTTCGGATCGCAAAACTCCAGCGGCGGACGGAACGGGTCGCGCGAGACGCAGGTCATCACCACGGGAACCCCGATGACGCCGTCGTCCACCTTCTTTTTCGCCGCCAGATATCCGGCATCGAAGCGGCGCTGGAAAGCCATATGGAAGAAGACTCCCGCCTTCTCGACGGCGCGAAGCATTTCGTAGGCGTCCGCCAGCGACAACGACATGGGCTTCTCGCAAAAGATGGCCTTCCCGCAAGCCGCGGCGTCCATGACCACCTGTTTGTGAGTGCTGGTGGAAGTGACGATGGCCACCGCTTCCACGTCCTTATCTTGCAGCAGGTCCAGATGACTCGCGTAAACCTTGACGCCGCCCAATTCATTGGCGAACTGTTCCCGCAGATCGGCTTTCTGGTCGGCCACCGCGACCAGGCGGGCATGGGGAACGCGCTGTGCGAGGTTGCGCGCATAGAGGCTGCCCATTCTTCCTAAACCGATCACGCCTACATTCAGGCTCGACATGCGGTAGCCGCTCCTTGATGGATTTCCGATAGCTTCACCGGGCGGTTTTCGCGGGCGGATATGCCGGCGGCCAGCGCGATCACCACGGATTTGAATCCGTCTTCTCCACCACACGGGACAGGCTTCTGGTTTACTACGGCGTCGATGAACGCGCGCATTTCAAGCCGATAGGATTCCGCGTACCGCTCCAGGAAGAAGTGCAGCGGCAGGGCCGTGTGGATGCCCGCGCGGTCGCAAAGTATGTGCGAATCGGGAGTGTTGTTGGCGACCGTCACCATGCCTTCCGAGCCGAACATCTCCACGCGCTGGTCGTAGCCGTAGACGGCCTTGCGGCTGTTATCGATCACGGCGAACGCGCCGTTTTCAAAGGTGAGGGTGGTACACGCGGTATCCCAATCGCCGGCTTTGGCGAACACCTGATCCACCAGCACTGCGGCCCTGGTATACACTTCGGTGACTTCGCTCCCCATGAGGTAGCGCGCCATGTCGAAATCGTGGATTGCCATGTCCATGAAGATGCCGCCGGAGGCGCGGATGTATGGCTCGGGCGGCGGCGCGGGGTCGCGGCTGGTGATGCGCAGAATTTGCGGTTGGCCCACCAGGCCGGCGGCGATGGTCTCGCGGACTTTCAAAAAGTTGGGGTCGAAGCGGCGGTTGAACCCCACCATCATGCGGACTCCGCGGCGGGCCACTTCTTCGTTCGCGGCCTGTACCTTTTCGAGGGAGAGATCGATCGGCTTCTCGCAGAAAATCTGCTTTCCGCGCGCGGCGGCATCGACAATCATCTGGTAATGCCGGTCGGTGGAACTGCAGATCGCCACGGCGTCGATTTCGGCCAGGTCCAGCAATTCTCTATAGTCCGCGAAGGTTCTCGCGATACCGAACCTGGCCGCAACCGCCGCCAGCTCCGCGGCGGCCACATCGCAGACGGCCACCACTTCGGCGCCGGGAATTCGATTTACCAGATTTTCGATATGGATTTTGCCGATGCGGCCGACTCCCACAACACCGAATCGAAGATTGCTTGGTTGCATGTTATCGCTCCTGGAGTTCGGAGTAATTATACTCTGGCACGTGGCGCACTGGGCGCCCTCTGGGCACATGCGTGCAGCGTTCACACTCGTGTGAACGCGACATCTTTCACAGCCTCTCAGTCTTTGTTGGGTGTATACTGACCAGGAATCGAAAGTCCAAATCTGAAATCCGGGCATATAATGATTCAGTCATCCTCACCATCCGCGGTAGCGCATGTTGCGCCGAAGCCGCCCGCCGAAACAATCCCGGCGCGCCTCGTCTCCCTCGATGCCTTTCGCGGCGCCACCATTGCGCTGATGGTGCTGGTGAATACGCCCGGCGGGCGAAGCTCCTACGCCCCGCTGAATCACAGCGACTGGAACGGCTGGACCATCACCGATCTGGTGTTTCCCTCGTTTCTCTGGATCGTGGGGGTAGCCATCACCCTATCGCTCGGACAGCGGATCGCGGCCGGCGTTCCCAAGTCGCGCCTCTTTCTTCAGGTGTTGCGGCGAGCCGCCGTCATCTTCGGCCTCGGACTGATTGTCTATGCCGCGCCGAATTTCGATTTGTCCACGCAACGCCTGCTGGGCGTACTCCAGCGAATCGCGATCTGCTACTTGATCGCATCCGCGATTTACCTGACCACACGCTGGCGTGCGCAAATTGTCTGGATCGTCGCGCTGCTGGTTTCCTATTGGCTCATTATGATGCTGGCCCCGGTGCCGGGTTATGGCGCGGGCGATCTGGCCGTGGGCCACAACATTGCCAACTACGTGGATGGCGTCGTGCTGGGCGCGCATAACTATGCCAATACCAAGAATTGGGATCCGGAAGGTCTCATCAGCACCTTGCCCTCGATCGCCACCGCGCTGTTCGGCATCATGGCTGGGCACATTCTGAAACTGAAGCGCGACCTCTCCGAGCGCACTACCTGGCTGTACCTGACCGGCAGCATCCTCATCGCCCTCGGACTCATCTGCGACATCTGGCTGCCCATTAACAAGAAACTTTGGACCAGCTCCTTCACCCTGTTCATGGCCGGCATGGATTTCGTCATCTTCGCCGGTTTCGTGTGGCTGATCGATGGCCGGGGTTATCGGCGTTATGCGCGGCCGCTGGCCATTATGGGCATGAACGCCATTGCCGTGTATCTGGCTTCCGAATTATTGGAAGAGGCGCTGAGCCTGATCCACGTCGGCGGCCCGGCGAGTCCGAGCGTTCATCAATGGATTTACCAGTCGCTCTTCGCGCCGCTTGCCTCCCCTCGGAACGCATCGCTCGCCTACGCCATCTGCTATGTGATGCTGATGTACGCGATCGCTTACGGCATGTACAGAAAGCGCTGGTTCCTGAAAGCGTAGTGGCTTTATGCTTTTGCGAACAATCACGTGGCTCTGATCGGAGCCGCGCGCGTCAGCAAGCGGTTTTACGATGTACGCCCCGCGTGCCACTACTTCTCCAGCAGCGCACGCACCGCGAACGCCGTAGCGATCAGCGGATCGTCTTCCTTCACCAACTTCTCCGGGTTCGCCCACGACCCGTCCGCGCGCTGCGTCCGCTTCAGCGCATCCGTCACGCCCGGTCCTGGGTTGCCCCCTGGCTCGATGCCCAGCGCCCGGAACGCCTCATCGCTCGAAGCCGCGTAGTAGAATGCCAACCCCTGCGGCCAGCGTTGGTAGGCCTCGCCCACAAAACCCGGCACGGCCATGCCGCGGTGATGGCTCATCAACCATCGCCCCGCCGCGGCCACACGCGGGTCGGCCAGCGGACTCCCCACCGCCAGCAGCGCCAGAATCCCATCCGCCGTGGTTGTGCCATAGCTGCGAAAGTGCTGCCCGTCGGCG
>PLDF01000122.1 GCA_003135055.1 Bryobacterales bacterium
CGCGGTGAACGCCCGTCATCCGCTCAATCGAGCGAATGCTCGAACCTTCGCAGAGCGCTCCGATGATTCCCGCTTGCTTGTCCGTGCTGAGTACGTTTGCCATGTAGTTATTGTAATACGGAAAAGCGGAGCATGTCAAGACTTTTTGTGATACATTAAGACCAAAGACAAGATCAAATCCATGGTATCCAGAGACGAAGGCGAGGACACCCACGAACGCCGCAAGCAGTTTCGTGGCAATTGGTGGACAAGGTTCATCCGCTATATAAAACGCAAGCGCTACCAACGAAAACGAAAGAAGGAAGAGGAAACACCCACCGACAAGGCGGGGCGCCGTACTGCCACTGCCACAGTCTTGATGGCCTTTTTCACTCTTGTTCTGGTTGTGGTTGGCATCGGAACGTACCTGATTTTGAAAAACCAATTGCGCGAGATGCATGAAGGCGGAGTTGACACCCATGAACTTGCCGTCGCTGCCAAGGCTGGCGCAGATGCGGCAGGGAAACAAGCCGATGCCGCCGGGAAGCAGGTAACTAGCACGCACGATCTCGCCGTAGCCGCCAAAAACCAAGCTGACGCCGCTAAGACTCAATCTGATAATACCGTCAAGCTCGCCCAGGCTGCTATCGATCAAGCGAATAACCTTGCTGCATTGGAGAGAGACACTATCGCCCAAAACAAGGTGCTGTCGGATCAATTGGACGCGATGAATCGATCCATGGTGCTCAGCGAGAAACAAAGTGGGGCTGCTTTGCTGGCGAGCACGACCGCCCTTCTTCTTGACCAGAGACCATGGGTTGAGATCGAGGCAATCTCTATGGCTGACAGGTGGTACTGGGATTTGGCCAACAAGGCCTACAACCTCACTATAGCTTTTACACTGAAAAATCTCGGTAAGACTCCGGCTCAGGGTGTATGGATATCTCCTCGGGTTATCCCAAGCGATTGGGGAGTGGACTTCAAAGCGACGCAGGACGCGGCTTGTGATCCCAAAGCTGGCCATCTGGCAGGTTTTGTTATTTTTGCCAATAAGCCGATTACCCAAAGCATCACGCTGAGCCTGACGCAAGTTGACCTCGATGCCTATAACCTTCGCAGTGCCTACGATGGGAAGCCGGAACATGGAGTGATCGAATGTTGCGGCAGGCATGTTAACTCAGGGATCGTTGGGTGTGTTGGTTATTATTCCGGTCTTTCGGTATCGGTGCTTCAAACCGGCTTCGTTTTTGAAATTGAGGCTCAATAGCACTAAGACTGGAGAGACCCAGTTCATCACCTTGGACAAACAAGACATTGCTGCTAACAGATTTGTTTTTATCGAAGACTCTGTGTTCAGTGGAAACTGGGCTAAATAACAAAAAACCAAGCAGGCAAATTAGGACACCACCGGAATCTGTGCCTTACAGGATAGCGGGAATCGATGTTCATAAGAAGATGTTGGCCGTAGTTGTGGCCGACGTTGCTGTCGAAGGGGAGTACGATTTTGAGCGGCGCCAGTTCAGCACCAGCCCCGACCAACTACGCATGTTGACCGAATGGCTAGTCGAGCAGAAGATCCAAGAAGTGGTGATGGAATCTACCGCGCAGTATTGGAAGCCAGTGTGGCAAACGCTGGAGCGGTACTGGAAAGCAGAATGCCAAAAGTGGGAAGACGCTACTCCGATGTCCGGGACACTGCACCTTGCGCAGGCGCAGTCGAATCGCGGGCCGCGTGGACGCAAGAAAGATTTCGCCGACGCCGAGCGTCTCCTCAAGCGGTTAGTGGCACAGGAGCTGATCCTGAGCTTTGTGCCCGACACCGAACAGCGTCTCTGGCGCACGGTGATGCGCCGAAAGTACCAGTTGACGTGTGACCGGGTACGGCTGCAGAACCAACTGGAGGCTCTGCTGGAAGAGGCACAGCTTAAGCTGTCCAGTTTGGTTTCGGATCTGCTGGGCACCAGTGCCCGTCGTATGCTGAAGGCGCTCGCCGAGGGAGAGACCAATCCGGCAGTTCTGGCGGCGCTGGCCGATCATCGCTTGCGCGCCACGCATCAACAGTTGTGCGATGCGCTGGGCGCATCGACGGAACTCAACCATGTCTATCGCCAGCTCGTGAAGATGGCCCTGGAAGAATTGCAATTAATCGAACAGCAGATGAACCGATTGGATCAGGAGATCGCAAGTCTGCTGAACCAACATCAAGACGCGGTGCGGCGGCTGGCGGAGGTTCCCGGTCTCGGGGTAGATTCGGCGCATCAAATCATCGCCGAGGTGGGCGCCGCGGCGGCCACATTTCCTTCCGACAAGCACCTCGCCTCCTGGGTTGGGGTCTGTCCCGGAGCAGAGGAGAGCGCGGGCGTGTCCATGGCGAATTCCTGAACGCAGCCAAAATCAAAGGTTTGCGGATCTTGGTACGATTGCCGGAATGCGTGAGTTCCTGGTGCTTCTGGTGCATTTAGTTGTCGTCGTGGTTCGGCTGGCGAAGCCGGGTGGAGTACGTAGCGTGGTCGCCGAATCCGTGCTAGTCCGGCAGCAGTTGCTCATCCTGAATCGCGGGCGCAAGCGAGCGCCCAACTTGCGCGCTGCGGATCGTTTCATCGCGGGTGTGTGTACGCTTTTCATTGGCCGGGCACGGCTTCTGCGTTCTGCCATCGTGCTGAAGCCTTCCACGCTGTTGCATCTCCACCGCGTGCTGATCAGGCGAAGGTACCGGCTGCTGTTTTCGCCTACGCGCCGGCGTCGTCCCGGCCCCAAGGGGCCGGCCAAAGAACTCATCTATGCCGTGGTGGAGATGAAACGACGGAATCCTCGTTGGGGCTGTCCTCGCATCGCCCAGCAGATCGCTCTGGCTTTCGGGATTGAAATTGACAAGGACGTGGTTCGCCGTGTTCTGAGCGTTCACTACCGGCCGGAATCGAACGGGGGCGGTCCCTCCTGGCTCGCCTTTCTCGGCCATGCCAAAGACAGCTTGTGGAGCTGCGACTTATTCCCATGTGAGTCCGCTACGCTGGGAACTCATTGGGTACTGGTGGTGATGGACCAGTTTACCCGGAGCATCGTTGGGTTCGGCGTTCACGCCGGCATCGTCGACGGCATCGCGCTGTGTCGCATGTTCCAACGAGCGACCGCCCGGCACAACCCGCCTAAACGCCTTAGCTCGGATCATGATCCGCTGTATCGATTCCA
>PLDF01000119.1 GCA_003135055.1 Bryobacterales bacterium
ATGGCCATCTCTTTCTGCCGCGCCGCGGCGCGCGCCGTCAACAAGCTTGCCAAATTCGCGCAGGCGATCAGCAGCACCAGCCCGGTCACCACCATTAGCACCATCAGCGGCTTCTCGTATTGCCGCCGCAAACCGGTGTTGCCCTGCGACCCCGGCATCGTGTCGAGCCACATGCGGAGGAAGTTGTCCTTGTCGTAGGACGTAGCCTTGCGGAAAGCCGGCATGGTCACTTCCGAACTGATGATCTGATGAAACAGCGGCTGCAAGCCGGCCTTGGCCTGCTCCAGGGTTTCGCCGGGCTTGAGACGCCCGTAGACATTGACCCAACGCTGCCGCCGGTCCCACATATTTTCAAAACCGGGGCGGACGCTGACAGCCATCGAGACCGGCACGAACATTTGGACCGGCAGTCCCGGGTCCATGCCGTCGAACCCGGATTGGGCGACGCCTACGATGGTGATGGGATAGTTGTTCACCAGAATCCGCTGCCCGATGGCGTGCCGGTCGCCGGCGAAGCGCGCCTGCCAGTAGGCATAACTGATCACGGCGTACGGGTTCGCGCCCTCGCGCAGATCGTCGCTCGCAGTGAAAAGCCTCCCTGCGGCGGCGTGCAGGCCGAGCAACGGAAAGTAGTTGCCTGAGACCAGTTCGCCCGTTATGACTTCACTCTGCGCGCCGAAACTCAGCGTGTAGTTCTGCCGGTAGCGGCACATCATGCCATTGAACACCTGGTTGCGGTCGCGCAGATCCTGATACATCGGGTATGCCAGCGCGTTAATGCCATTATTGCCGCCGTAGTGCCGCCCCCGGCCCGCCAGCAGCACCAGGCTCTGCGGATCGCGGACCGGCAGAAGCCGCAGAATCAGCTGATCGATCAGCGTGAAAATGGCGGTATTCGCGCCGATTCCCAGCGCCAGTGAGAGCACCGCGACCGCGGTAAAGACAGGCGTCTTGCGAAAACTGCGGAAAGCGTAGCGGACATCCTGGGCAAGCTCCATGCAGCCTTATACTGCATTCGCGCCAAAAGGTTACGAACAGCCCCGGTGGCGCGAGCCCATGGCGTCGTGGCGCACTGGGCGCCCTCTGGGCGCCTGCGTACAGCGTTCACACTCTCCAGAAACCTCGCGGACAGGCCAAGTGTATACCGAAACAGCGCGGAATCTTTGCCTTGCACGGAAATACACTTCTGCGCGGTGGCAAAAAACCGAGGTTTCTGCCGCAAGAGACGCTCCCGAAGGGATCGTCTGTCGCTCGTGTGAACGCGCATCGGTCCTCCCGCGCCACGCCGAAACGGCACGGTTATTTCGTAACAAAATATGTGTAGTAGATTTCCGCCGCCCGTCAATATTCCTGGTGCTTCACGGCTTTCAGGTTCGCATCCGCGACGGATGGCGACTGGCGAATCGTAAAATCCTCCACATGGTTCAACACCAGCGCCGGAACGCCCGCCGCGTGCTGCGCGTTCAGGTTGCTGAACTCGATGCCCTGCACGCTCTCCACCAAAATCGCCGGCCGCAGATCTTCCTTCATGCAGCTCACCTGAAGGTCGTTCATCTCGATTCCCTTTAAGTGGCGGATAAAGAACCCGTACGCCGGAATCACGCCTATATCGTGCCCCGGAATCCCGCTGATAATCGAGCCATAGCGGGGGTCGGCGTTATAGGCCACGAAGTTGCTGATGTTGATGCGCCGCAGCGCGCCCACAGACGTTCCCTCGGGAGCGCGCATGCGGCTGCCCAGGCGCAGAAAGATGGGCGAATTCGCGATGTCCCGCATGGTCGCGTTGGAAATTGCGACATCCTCAAGCAGGACGCCATCCACGGTCTCGAGGGCCAGCCCCCGGCAGTAATCGAACACTGCGTTCGAGTTCTTGAATCCGCCGTTCGATTCCGTGCCGAACTTGACCCGGCCCGTCGGCCCTGCGCTGTCGGGCGATGGCCGGGGAATCGAGCGCTTTGCCGTCGCCCACGGCGCCATACCTGGCGGCATCGAACATCCCGGGAGTGCCGGCTGCCGCGAAGGACTGGGCCGCCAGAACCATCGAGAGCGAAACCAGGATCCGAAGTTTTGGCACATTCAGCCATAACTATACCGCTAACGATACTTGCCGCGCACGCCGTTCCAGCGCACCTGCACTGGGTCCCAAAATCCCTTGGCCCCCAGCCACACGCTGACCTTCGTGCCCGCCACGTCGTTCCACCGCACCGGCACTTCCAGCGTCCGGTAACCCATGTGGCTGGCGATGTAAAGCACCTCCACATCGAACCCGAAGCCATCCAGCGTTTGCTTTTGAAAGATCTCGCGCGCAGCCGCGCTTTCGAATAGTTTGAAGCCGCACTGCGTGTCGTGGAACGGCAACCCGGTCACGCCGCGCATCGCCAAATTGAAGAAGCGGCCGCTCATTTCGCGAAGAAACGGCTGGTGTACGCCCACCATCGACCGGTCCACCGCCCGCGACCCGATGACTACCGGCGCGTGCTCGCGCTCCGCCGCGCCCCACAATCGCTCCACCTCTTCGATCGGCGAGGAAAGATCGGCATCGGAAAACAGCGCCCATTCGCCTTTGGCTTCCAGCATCCCTTGCCGCACCGAGTAGCCCTTGCCGCGGTTGCCCGGGTTGCGCAAGACGCGTACGCCCGCGGCTTCAGCCACCGCGGCCGTGCCGTCGCGCGAGCCGTCGTCCACCACCACAATCTCGGTGAATTCCCAGTTCGACGCGGCAAGATACTCCCGCACCCGCGATAAAGTGGCGGGCAACCGCGTCTCCTCGTTGTATGCGGGGATGATAATGGAAAGAGATCTGCGCAAACGAGATTTTATAATACCCTGAGTGGGGTGGGCCCATGGCCTGCCCTGTCCCGAGCCGCTCCGAGCGCTCGGGAATCCGGCGTCAATCGCGGTGAGGCCAGTTCGCTCACAGGCCTCGCCGGCCTCATCCGGAGCCCGCTCCCAAGACTCTTAAAAACGATCGGCATTGTCGCGTTAGCTTGCCCCAATTGGAGCCGCCATGGCGCAGGCCGCACTCGCTTTCTCGATTATGTCATATAAAAATCGGCGATAATAGCTGCTTCCCCCTGAGGAGATCCATTTGTCCCTGGAAGACGAGTTGCTCAAGCAACGCGCGGCCCGCATCCGCGAAATCGAGGCGCTGGGCTACCACCCCTACGGCCGCCGCTACGAGTTCACCCACGCCATTCCGGAGATCCTCGCCGGCTACGGCTCGAAGAACGCGGAAGAGCTCACGCCCGAAGTCCGCGTGCGCGTCGCCGGACGCCTGATGACCCTGCGCCACATGGGCAAGGCCGGCTTCGCGCACTTGCAGCAGAACGGCGAGCGCCTCCAGATCTACGTCAAGAAAGACGCCGTCGGCGAGCGCGATTACCAGCTCTTCAAACTCGTCGATATCGGCGACATCGTGGGCGTGGAAGGCTACCTCTTCCGCACGCGCACCGGCGAGCTCAGCATCCACGCCGAAAAGCTCGAATTCCTCTCGAAGACTCTGCTCACCATGCCCGAAAAGTGGCACGGCCTCGAAGACGTGGAGACGCGCTACCGCCAGCGCTATCTCGACCTCATCGCCAACCCCGAAGTACGCGGAATCTTCGTCACGCGCGCGCGAATCATCTCCTCGCTGCGGCGCCAGTTGGAAGAGCGCGGCTTCATCGAAGTCGAAACGCCCATGATGCAGCCGCTCTATGGCGGCGCCGCCGCGCGCCCCTTTGTCACTCATCACAACACGCTCGATATCGACCTCTATTTGCGCATCGCGCCGGAGCTGTATCTCAAGCGCCTGATCGTCGGCGGCCTCGAGCGCGTCTACGAAATCAATCGCAACTTCCGCAACGAGGGGCTTTCCACGCACCACAACCCCGAATTCACCATGCTCGAGTTTTACCAGGCCTACACCGATTACCACGGCCTGATGGATCTCTCCGCGGAGCTGCTCGCGCAGGCTGCGCGCGACGCCGTGGGGACCACCGAAATCGAATACGAAGGACACAAGCTCGATTTCGCGAGCTTCGCGCGCTATTCCATGCGCGAAGCCGTGGTCCATTTCTGGGAAGGCGATGGCCGGCCCACCCTGGAAGAAGTCGCCGACCCCGAATGGCTGCGCCGCCACTCCGGCAAGCCCACTGCCGGCGAAGCGCTCACCGATATCTTCGAGCGCCGCGTGGAGCATCAGCTCATCCAGCCCACTATGATCTACGATTACCCCGTGGAGACCTCGCCGCTCTCGAAGAACAAGCCGGAAGATCCGGCCTTCGTCGAGCGCTTCGAAATCTACGCCGCCGGCATGGAGCTAGGCAACGCCTACACCGAGTTGAACGATCCGCAAGAGCAGCGCCGCCGCTTCGAAATGCAGCTCGCCATGCGCGAGCGCGGCAACCAGGAAGCGCACCAGATGGATGAGGACTATGTGCGCGCTCTCGCCTACGCCATGCCGCCCACCGGCGGCGAAGGCATCGGCATCGACCGCGTGACCATGATTTTCACCGGCTCGCGCTCCATCCGCGACGTGATCCTGTTCCCGCTGCTGCGCCCCGAAGGCCCCATCGAGCTGGTGGAACGCCTTCGCGAATTAAAGTAAGACAGGCCTCCCGGCCTGTCTTGCCGGCGGAGAAAGTAAGATGACAGGCAGGAGGCCTGTCCCACCACATGCCAGCTAGCTTCGAGCTCTTCATCGCCAACCGTTACCTGCGCGCGCGCCGCAAGGAAGCCGTCATCTCCGTCATCACCGCCATTTCCGTGCTCGGCGTAGCGGCCGGCGTCATGGCGCTGGTGGTCGCGCTGGCCGTGACCAACGGCTTCCACAACACGCTGCAGCGAAATCTGCTGGGCGCCATGGCGCACATCAACGTGGAAGAGCGGCAGCCGCTCTACGGAATCGAGAATTGGCGCGACCTCGCCGCGCGCCTGCGCAAGGCGCCGCACGTAACCGGCGTTGCCCCCGTGCTCTATGAGCCGGTGTTCCTCGCCGGCCCGGCGCAGTCCAAGGGCGTGCAGTTGAAAGGCATCGATGTCGATGCCGAAGAGGCTATCAGCCCTGCGCTGCGCCATCTCAAGGCGGGTATGCTCGATCGGCTGCGCGACGCCAACGCCAACCCTCCCGGCATCCTGCTCGGCTCTCGCCTGGTGAGCGATGCTGGAATGCTCCTAAACTCCCGCGTCAGCGCCATCAGCCCGGAAATGACGCCCTATGGACCCATTCCCGTGAGTCACCGCTTCTACGTTGCTGGCATCTTCGAAACCGGCTTCTACGACGTCGATGAAGGCTGGGCTTACACCTCCCTCGCGGCCGCCCAGAAGGCGCTCCAGCTCCCCGACGTAGTCAACAGCATTGAAGTGGATGTCGACAATGTCGACCGCGCGCCCCAGATCGCCCGTGAAATCGATAAGTTAGTGATGCCCCGCTACACAGCCACGCCGTGGACCGAGCAGAATAAGTCGATCTTCAGCGCCCTGCGTCTGGAGCGCATCGTCACCATGATCGTAATCGGCCTGATTCTATTAGTGGGCGCCTTGAATATTCTAATTACTCTGGTGATGATGGTAATGGAAAAGTACCGCGACATCGCCATTCTGATGTCGATGGGCGCGCGGCAGAAACAGATCCGCCGCATCTTCATGATGCAGGGCGTGCTCATCGGCGCCGTAGGCAGCGCCATTGGCCTTGCGGCGGGATACACGCTCTGTCACTTCGCCGAAAAGTATCACTTACTCAAGATCGATGAGTCGGTCTATTCGATGAGCTTCGTGCCCTTCGAAACGCGCTGGACGGACGGCATCTGGATCGCCGCGGTAGCCATCTTAGTAAGTTTCCTGGCCACTCTATATCCCGCCCGCAACGCCACGCGCATCGCTCCCGCCGAAGTACTCAGATACGAATAACTAGCTACAGCTAGTGGGGCAGCCAATCCTGGCTGCAGCTGGCTTTCAGCCGGCTCTTCAATTTCTTCCGCCTATTTTCGTAGACCCGTGATGTGAGTCGCGCCCTGTGATGTGAGTCGCTTGAACTTTCGCCCGTGATATGAGTCACGCCCGTGGCGCACGCACTCATGCGTGCAGC
>PLDF01000459.1 GCA_003135055.1 Bryobacterales bacterium
GCTTTCCGCCGGTTTCAATAATCGCGTGCATCTTGAATTCCTCTGTTTGGGAGCCGGAACACACGGAGTGGTCCCGAATCACTGGAGTAAATTACGAGTGTACTACAAACCAGGGGCCGCTTCAAATACGTGGGGTTGCGGTTTTCGATTTGCGTGAATTTGCGGGATGCACGATACTGGTAGTGAACTTGTACAGATTGTACGAACGGTACACGAACATGACACGCTTGAATGTCTCCAAAGCGCGAGACGAGTTTCCCGAAGTCGTAAACCGGGCCGCCTATGGGAAGGAGCGGACCATTGTCTCCCGCCGTGGGAAGGACTTGGCTGCCGTCATTCCAATAGATGACCTCCGCCTCCTGGAGCGTTTGGCCCAGGAAGAAATGGACCGCCTGGATCTCGAGGACGCCCGCGCCGCACTGAAAGAGGCGGGTGAGAAAGGGACCATTCCTCTCCGGGACCTCATGCGAAAACTGGGGGACTAAGTTCTGGTCTACCGCGTTGACGTCGCTCCCGCTGCCGAGCGGTATCTCCGCAAGCTTGATCCTAATATCCGAAAGCAAGTGAACCGGGACATTCTCCGTCTGGGAGAGAATCCACGTCCTCATGGAGTGGAAAAGCTGGAGACGAAGGAGAAGCTCTACCGCGTCTACGTTGGTCCTGGGAAGAACTACCGCGCCATTTATCAGATTCGGGACGAGGTCCTCCTTGTGCTCGTGGTGAAGGTGGGAGACCGGAAGGAAGTCTACCGTCGCGTGAAGTGAGACCGCTGTCGGCAGAACTACGGTGTGGACCAAATGCGAGGCGAGTTCATCGGCAGGCCACCTCTCTCATCCCCGCTCGGAATCCCCCGATTGGGCCGTCTTGGATCTGCCCCACAACCAAATCCTCCACTGCAGTCCCGAAGCATGGCGCAGCCTCGGATGGGTCACTCCGGGCAGCGATACGAAGCCGCCGGAGTGGCTCCCAGCCGAAACTTTCGGCCCGCTTCCAACAAAGGAGTAGGCGCTCCCATGCCGATCTGTCCGCATGGCCGCGCGTGCAGGCTGATGACGCCGGACCTGAAAACCGGGCTGAACGTCAGTTCTTTTCGCGAGCATCGAAATCATGCAGACTTGTGCGCGTTGGCCGCGATAGAAGACACCTCCATGAAATCCTCGGCGCAAAATACTCAAGGCGCCTCACCAGCCGGCGTAAAACGCCCGCAGCGAGTGACCGGAATCCACGCCCACCTTCCAATAAAAGTGGTCTCAACGCCCGGCGCGATATAGTGAACCTCATACGGAACCTTTTGTTGGCAAGCCTCGCTCTGTCGGCGGGCGCCTGGGCGCAGACCAGCCTGAAATCTCCATTCTGCCGCTGAGATGTCCGTCCCCACAGCCGGCGGGCAGTTGAAGTACTCCGTCACCTATCGCGGCAAGCCGGTCGTCGCCGATGCCGCGCTGGGCCTCCAATTATCGGGCGGGGTCGTCCCCGGGCCGAATGTCCGCATCGCGGCGGCGCGCGCCGGCGGCCGCTTCAAATGCGGTGGGCTGGGGTGAGTTGGGGTGACCGGCTGGGTTGGGCCGCAGTCGTGAAGTCGCTTCCACTTTCAAGCCGCTGACCGCGGAGGAACGCGCCGCGTCGCCGCCGATGTGCTCGATGGTGGATTGGAATTTCGCGAAGTTGCGAACATCCGCCTGCGCCTTAAGCGGCCCGGCGATCTTCTCTCCTGCACCGTAATTCCCAAGCGCGGCCGCCGCCGGGGCGAAACTCTCGGGCCACGGAATCGACCCGGCCTCAACCACAACAGGCTCCTGTTGGACCGCGGCGGCGGCGAACGCATCCGTTACCGGAACTCCCCGAAACGCACCGGATTCGAAGAGTTACTGTGCCATTGTCAGATTACCTGGGGCGCTCTTGGAAAGCCCTCATTTCGCCGCCGCAAGCGCGGTTTTCAGGCCGTTTTCGAGCGCGACGCCGTTGACGCTCCCGAGCCCCGTACACGCATCCCATCCAGGGCCGGCCGGATATCCGGTCACCCCCTCAAGGGAATTGTTGGCCGGGCCCGGGGGTCCGCTGATGTCGCGGATCGCGCCCGCGCCGATTTTATAGAGATCCGGATTGATGAAGCCCACGGGCGCACCCAGGTTGGCGTTGATGAGCGCGATCAATCCCGCATACAGGGGCGCCACCGCACTGGTTCCGCCGACGGCCTGGGAACTGCCGTTGATGAACTGCATATACCCGCTGTTCTCACTGGCGTTGCCCGCGATATCCGGAATCCCGCGGCCGGCCAGACCCGATCCGTTTCGGTTAGGCAGCCCCGCATTCGTCTGATAGCTGGGTACCGGGAACCGTGCGCTGATTCCGCCGCCGGTCGCGCCAGGCCCGGCCGCGCCCGTGTCGTTCCAGACGTACTCATCGAACCCCTGTGCGCTGAGATTGCCGATGGTAGTGCCGCCGCAGGCAATTACCCACGGTTCGGTTGCCGGATAGCTCGCCTGGGCTTGTGTGGAGCTGGCGATGAATGCGCCCGAATCGCCCGACGAAACCAGTACCGTAATCGAGAGATTGGCCGCGTCCTGGAAAAGCTGATCCAATTGCGTATATTCCTGATCGGAAAAGCTGTCGGCCGTGGGATCGTCCGGACCAAAGCCGTAGCTGATGGACAGCACGGACGGTTGGGGATCTCCCGCGTTCGGATGAATCATTCCTTGCAGCGCATGGATGATGCTCTGCGTGTCGCCGCCGGTGAAATATACCGCGATTTGCGCGCCCTGAGCTATGGCGCTCGCGATAGTGATATCAAGGCCGGTTTCCCCGTCCGACACGCCGGAATTGGTGACGCCGTCGATCGATACGTCTATCGGCTTGGGCGTCTTCAGGCCGCCCCCGAACGCGTTCATCGTATCGGTCAAATCCTGCACGGTATAACCGGCGCTGCCATCCTGTGTCTGCATCTCATAAATGCCGATCGTCTGTCCCGCGCCGTCGCCTGCCGGAAAATTGTACAGTTTGGCCACTTGCTGTGGAGTCAGAGGCTTGGTGTTCGGCGGATCATTCGCGTTTTGCCGCCGGGCGGTCGAATAATGCTGCGCCGGAACCGGCCGGTTGTCCAGACCGATGACCGCATCGACGGTATTCGCCAGCGTGCCCGGCAGACTCGCGGGACCGGTATGACCGCGGTATTTTCCGCGCGGCGAATCGTAATCGTGCAGTTCGACGGCAAACGCCTTCTCGATCGCTGCCGCGGTGCCCCGCACCACCACCGACCTGCGCGCCGCCTGGCTCTGGACAACCTCCAGGCCGTTCGATTTGGCAAACGCCGCTACTTCCGCCATCTCCTGTGGAACCGCGCCATGCAGCGCTTCAAATTCCGTGCGGGAAATGCGCTGGCGGGGCGATGCCGATCCCCCCTTGAAGTCCGCCACGTCGCGCAATTTGGCGCCGTCCGGTCTGCGGCGCACCACTATCGTCGCCGTAACCAGCTCGCCGGGCGCAGTCGGGTTCAAAGCTTTGTGATCGTTCGGATGACCGTGCTCGGTTCCTTTGATCGACTTATAACTGTGCGCTAAATCCATTTGCGTACCCTCCCTTTCCGAGCCGGGATTTCCCTGTCTCTTCCCGGTCAGGCTGTTACTATACTCCCGGACTAATTGTGAGTCAAGAAGAAATTTTGATTTCGATTTGTAACTGTCTAAACTACGGCAGCCCTTGAGCATATGGCTCCGGGGCCGCGAACAGAGCGTCATTTCTTAGGGTTGAATTGCGGGGCTCTATTGAAATCCTGATAGCTTGCGCGGAATCCCATGCACTTGCGAGGAAATCCATCTCTGAGATGTTCTATGGCATGTAAGAAACAGGAGCTCATCCGCCGAAGGAATGAGCCTCCACCCCGCGCGCGTTCGGTCCCAGGGGCCTGTGCCAATCTTGCTGAACGTGAACGGGCAGGCTCTATTTACGGCTGCTGAGCCTTACTCACCTCGCCGGCCGCCTCGATTACCGGCGACCGATCGATCCGATACGGTGGAACTATACGGAGACACGGCCCCCTCTACACGGAGGAAGGATTCCAGCGTGGAGACCCGGCCGGCGCGATATAGTGAACCTCATGCGGAACCTTTTGTTGGCATGTCGGCGGGCGCCCGGGCGCAGACCAGCGTGCAATCTCCCGATTCTGGTACCACCGCGTGGTGGAAAAAGCCGCGCAGCAGCATTTGATGATCGATTTTCACGGCGCTTACAAGCCCGACGGAATGCGCCGTACCTGGCCCAACCTCATCGCGCGCGAAGGCGTGATGGGCCTGGAATACGGCAAGTGGAGCGCGCGCATTACGCCCGATCACAACGTCATGCTGCCCTTCACGCGCATGCTGGCGGGGCCGATGGATTACACGCCCGGCGGGTTCAACAACGTCACCCGCGCCGAATTCGAGCCGCGCATGACCAAGCCGATGGTGATGGGCACGCGCGCGCATGAGCTGGCGCTCTACGTGGTCTTCGAGAGCGGCTTCCAGATGGTTTCCGATTACCCCGAGGCGTATCGGGGCAGAAGGATTTCGACTTCATCCGCGCCGTCCCCAACGTTTGGGATGAGACGCACGTAGTGACGGGCCGGCCCGGCGAATACGTTTCCATCGCGCGCCGGCGCGGCCGCGAGTGGTATCTGGGCAGCATCACGGGCTGGCGCGCGAACGATCTGGAGATCCCGCTGGAGTTTCTGGGCAAAGGCGACTGCATCGCCGGGATATACTCGGATGCCGCGGACGCCGATGCCAATCCGAAGCACACCGTTCGCGAAGAGAAGCGCGTCACCGCCAGCGTTTTACGCGCGAAGATGGCTTCCGGCGGCGGACAAGCGGTGCGAATCCGGCCGGCGCAGTAAGAGCGCCCTGGATCACTCGCCCCGCAAATACGGTTCGAGAACTGCCATTGTGGTTGCTCTCACTCTTCCAGCGAGTGCCACGGCTCGCTCCGCATCTCCGGGCAGTTGTTCCGGAAAGTCGCCTGGATAGCGGCGTGCACACCAAAGGGAGTGAGCCACTTCGCTTCCACCAGGGCGTCAGCGATGCCGGGCTCCGCAGGCTTCACCACTTGTAGAAGTTTCGCGATGTCGTGCGTCCTTGCGAAATCGATCTGATGGCGGACCAGAAGCCCCTTCAAAGTACTTTTCTACCGCCTGTTGAGCGTGAAACCCGATGGCGCCACGGAACCGGCCGCCTCGCGTGAGCAGGAAGACTGCCGCATCCATGTCTTCAGCGCCTTTAGCGACCCATTGCCGGGCCAGGTCTCGTTGGGCTTCGTCAGGCGGCTTCATAAAGAACGCGCCCGTACTTGTGCGCCGGATAGGCAATGCCCCCAATGATGTTCTTTGTCTCTTCGAAGCGCTCAGTCCGGATCACGATAACGTCAACCGGATAGCCGATGTCACCGATCGCACTGCGAATCCTAACGCTCTCCTCGTGGCGATCGACCGGGTTCGCATCGACGATTAACAGATCGATGTCACTATCGCGATTCATCATGCTGGAGGCTGCGGAACCGAAGAGGATGATGCGGTCGGGGCGCGCCGCTGTCAGGACGCGCCGGACGATTTCGCGGGTCAAGGCGTCATCGATACCCATTCCTCATATGATATACAACTCAGGGGGGCCATCTCGTCCGCGGGCCGGATGGTCCGGCAAGGGCGCGGGATGCTGGAGAAGCCGAGACACAAGAGACAGCTTGACATAAACATCAAGGTCTGTACATTTCTCGTAGACGACGATTGACCCACAGGACGCCCGTGACGAAACGCATAAACATCATTTTGCGGGAGGAGACACTCGGGGTGCTTGACCGTATCGCGCCAAGAGGCAACCGAAGCAGCAACTGCGGACAGCGGCCTCGCTCAAGGATCCGCTGTCTTACTGAATCAGATCCGATCTGTTAATCGCAGGCGCCTACTAAAACGGATTGGGCGGGCTGAAGACAGCGTCATGCAACGGGTAGACCGGGCCATTCAAATCAGCTTGCCGGCGACCAAGGTCAATTAGCGCGTTGTGAAATAGCGTCCACAAAAGATGATGCGGCCGGGACGAGTCTGGCAGGAAGCGCCGGACAAATAGTCTGGCATGGCACACAGCTTGCGAGCGATTAGGCATTGGAGGATCACCTATGTATCGCCAATTGCCTCTATTCACACTACTTGGATTATTCCTCACGGCTCCTATGTGGCCGCAGCAGGTTCCAATTTACCAGGTCACCGTGACGGAACGCACGGTAAAAGCGATCAGCTATCAGTACCGCAACGGCCCCACGCCCATCGATTTCCGCGGAACGGTGCTCTTGCCTGAAGCCAAGGGCGACGCCTTGGTGGAATCGAAAGCCGGACGCACCGAAATCGACGCGCACGTGGACCATCTGCCGGCGCCGACGCGGTTCGGACACGAATATCTTACTTACGTGCTGTGGGCCGTCACTCCCGAAGGCCATCCGAAAAACCTGGGCGAATTGCTTGCCGGATCCTCGGACAAAGCTCACGTGAAGGTCACTACCGATCTGCAAGCGTTCGGTCTGATTGTGACTGCCGAACCCTACGCCGCCGTGCGCCAGCCGGGCGACGTAGTGGTGCTTGAGAATCAGGTCCGCCCGGATACCATCGGGACCATCGAGCCGATTCAGGTGCGCTATGAGTTGATGCCGCGCCACGGCTACGCCTACAACATTCCTGCGGACGTCAAAGCCGCCGAAGGCAACGGGCCGATGGTTTCGATGAGCGATTATGAGACCACGATCGAGATCTATCAGGCGCTCAACGCGGTGCAGATTGCGCAGACGGCGGGCGCGCAGCGATACGCGCCGGACGTGATGAGCAAGGCGCAACAGGAGCTGCAGAACGCGCAGGGCCTGCAATCGCAGAAGGTGGATAAGAGCCTGGTGATCGCCGCCGCGCGCGAGGCCTCGCAAACCGCGGAAGACGCGCGCGCTCTGACGGTGCAGCGCGCCAGCGACGCGGAATTGGCGCAAGCGCAAGCCACGGCTGCTCAGGACCAGCAGCTACGCCTTCAGGCCGAGGCGCAAGCGCGTCAAGCTCAGGCGCAAGCGGTTGAAGCGCGCGCGCAGTCCTCCGCGGACCGGGCGCAGTTAGAAGCTTCGCAACAGGTGCAAGCTATGCAAGCTGCGCCACCTCCAGCCGCTATTCCAGTGGTGGTGGTCGTGCCGGAAGCCATTCCCGCGCCGCCACGCGATGACCGGCCCCAGCGCGAGCTGCGCGTCAGCCTGCTGCAGCAGATGACCGGGTACTTCCAGGCGCGCGACACGCCGCAAGGTCTGGTGGCCATTATCTCCGATTTCGATTTCCACGGGTTAACGCTCGATGCGGCAAACATGGCGAAGGTGGAGCGCATTGCGGCGCTGGCCGCCGTTCACCCCGGGCTCAACGTCGAAGTGGATGGCTGCAGCGACCGCGCTTCGCCCGAAGCGGAGCGAATAGCCTCCGTTCGCGCCGGAATGGTGCGCGATGCCCTGATGCGCGGCGGCCTTCCTTATAGCGCGGTGACTTCGCGAAGTTTGGGTAACAGTCGCCCGCTGGGCTCGAATGCGACGGCGCAGGGCAGGGAACTGAATCGCCGCGTGGAGATCGTGATTTCCGGCGCGCCCATCGGTACTCTGGCATCCTGGGACAGGAGCTACCCCGTGGTCCCGCGATAACGGGTCGGGCGCCTATTGACGTGGGCTAGTCGGGCCGACAAAGGCGACGAAGACACGCCGGCATCGACGAACAATTGGCGACTGGCGAGTGTGTCTTCAACATAGCGGGGTTTCGCGGCCCAGCGGCGAAACCCCGAAAGCGTTTAAGCACGCTAATGGGTCGGCAAGCTACTCGCTCTAACTTAATCGGGTAGACTGAAAAACTAAGGATGAGCGGGACACTGAGATTCCACGGTTAGAGCGGAGTTGGCCGTGCTTAGTGAACGCGGCAGCTTAGCTTAGCTCAGCTAGTCTAGGACCGTAGCGATTTCATCGAAGACGCGTCACTGGCATTGCAGTGGGTCAGTGGCGACGCATAATTCTCTGGGCGAACCAAGCCGAATCGGATCTCTCCTCGGGTATGCACGAGAGGAGCATATAGGGCGCCATATCGCGGAATTCCACTTGGCTCAAGCCTGACCGTTTTCATGCCGGAGCAGCTTCGCACTCTTTACGAGGCGGAGATTGCGCGATATCAAGACTGGCGGGAGACGCTTCAACTCGCGGGCTATTCGCCTTT
>PLDF01000015.1 GCA_003135055.1 Bryobacterales bacterium
GGCGGGAAGGGTCGTCTTCCCGCTCCATGAGTGCGGGAACATCATCGGATATGCGGGCCGGACGACATTGCCGGTCTCGGATACTAACCCGAAATGGCTGTTCGGGAAGGGACTCAGGAAAACCTTCATCTACGGGCTTGAGCGGTGCGAGCCCGCGAAGCCGCTCATTCTTTGCGAGTCACTTTGGGGGCCGCTCTGGTTTCATGAGCATGGTCTCCAGGCGGCTTCCCTGATGGGTTCTGAAATGACGGCGGAGCAGGAGCGGTGCCTTGACCCGTATCCCGTGATCACGGTTGCGCTCGACAACGATGCGGCCGGAATAGAAAAAGCCTCCCGCATCCGCGAGAGGCTCAAGGTTAAACACCGCGTTTTAAGAGCTAGGCTGATTGGGTAGCGGGCGCTTCGGCTCCCGCTTTTTTATTGGGACACATGCGGGCCGCATGGCCGTCGTTGCCGCAGAGAGAGCAGGTCTTCACCTTTCTGCTCGCGGATTGGTTTGCGTTGGGCGCGATGCCGTCATAGCCGAGCAACACGAGCCGCTCGTCGATCACGTTCCGTTCCGTTAGGAGCAGTCCGATTGCCTTGCTCCGGAGTTCGTCTGCCTGCTGGATTGCTTCACTCATATAATTTCTTGCGTTGTATGGGGCCGGAGTCAATTTAGTTACTGCATAACTTCAGCCGCGATTCTCTTGGCCTGCTCAACGTCCTGCGCTGACCAGACATCGAAAATCGCCTTGCGGAACTTCGCAATCGACTTGTTGCGCTCTTCAATAGCCGAGCGCTTCACTTCCTCCAGCTCCCGGCGGACGTCCTCATGGGTGTCGTAATCGATGGCGATCATCCCGTCGTCCACGTTATAGCCTAGCCTGCGAAGCCCGTTCAGGCTTTCGGCTAGCTTACCCTTGAGCGACCGAACATTCTCCATCATTACTTTTGCCCGCGATTTCGCTTCCAGCTTGGGAGTAAGGTCTTCCTTCAACTCCTTGAAATAGTCGTTGAAGCCTGACTCAAAACGCCGCTCTGCATCTTTAATGAGATCGGCGAACGCTCTCCTTTGGTCATCTGTCATCATGGTCTTGGTTTTGTTAGTTAATTAGCGTTCCCCGGCCCCATACAATCGCCATATTCAGCCTAGCGATGAGGGGATGCGAGGCGCAACACGCAGGATGCGCAGGATTCTTGCGTTGCAGGCGGACGGCGCTTGTTATGCTGCTACGCGGCACTGCCCGGAGCCGTCTCAGGGTCTTCCAGGTTGTACTTCTCGAAACAGCGGTCGCAATATCCCGTCTCCGGATGCCGGGAGCACGCGAAATGCACGACGTCGTTGCACGCGTCGCAGACATTGAAATCCCTGTCTGGCGTCGCGCTGATCTCAATCGTGAATCCATCGCCCGCATCTTCCTCGATGACACCGAAACCGCCCTTTACTGACTTCTTGCAAACCGAGCAAACATCACCCGATTCTTGGTCCTGCATGGTAGTGGTAGATTGGGCCGTCCGCCTGCAATCGCCAGTCCCAGCGTCGCGCGCCGTGCGGCGGTTTCAAAGCCGCCCGATGCGCAGGTTACGCGAGCGCCCTCATGATCTGCGCCTCGATCTCCGGTTTCGGCGTTCCCGTGTTCGCGGACGCCCAGGCGATGGCCTTCCGCGCCGGTAGTTCGTCGCCTGTCATTTCCGGGCGGTCGATGAGCATCACCCGATTGCTCGGGATCGGCGCGCCATCACTCATCGTGAGGGCTTTGAACTCATAGTTCGGCAATAGGACCAATTCCGGCGCAGCGGCTTCGCTCCCGAAGTTCTTGGCGATCTGTTCGGAATCCTCGCCCGACACCCTGAATGAAAAGATGTGCGACGCGTTCCCGAAAGCGATGCGGTCGTTGAAGATCCGCCGCGCCTCGTCCCGCATCTGAGCCGTGGTCTGGGTTGCAAAGACGTAATGGATGCCGCTCTTGCGCGATTCCGCGAGCATCGTCTCGAAATCGATGCCGTCGGTGAAATTATGGATCTCGTCGATAACCACCATGAACATTTTGCTTCGTTTCTTCCGGCGGAACGAGGCGAGATTGATCTTCGAGACGATGAAGGACCCCAAGACGCGCGCCGGCCGCTCGCCCATGATGCCCTTCGGCACACGGCACAAGAGGATCTTCTGCCGGTCCATTATGCTCGTGAAATTCAGGGATTTTTTCTGGCAGAAGAACTCACGGAGTCCGGGACGAAGGAGCTCCTCCACCTTGTTCAACGGATGCGAGAACGCCCGCGCCCGGTCCTGCGGCTTCAGTTCCCTGAAGTATTGGTTGTGGAAATATTTGACCGTCGGGTTCTTGCACTTCAAGAGAAGGCTTTCGGCGAACGCGCTGTCCATGATGAACCGCGCGACGGGGAGCAGGTTCGGATGCCGGTGGGTCTCAAGGACGGCGTCAATGGCGTTCCGGAAAATGTGCGCCGTCTCGGGTCCCCAGCCCGCGCCGGCGTGCGCTTCGAGAAGTGAGAGGAGCGCCTGCGCAGCCTTCTCCTTGTCGGGATGGTCGAACACCCCGAGGTCGGGCGCGCGGCTCGATTCGGGATCGAGGTAGATGAGGTCGTCCTTTCGCCACTTCGGGATGTAATTGAAGATGTCGTAGATAAGGTCGCCATGAGGATCGATCACCGCGACGCCGCAACCGTTGCGGACGGCCTCCACGATGATGTTTCTGAGGAGTGTTGATTTCCCGGTACCGGATTTTCCAAGAAGCCAAGCATGGCGAAACTGCGCCTTGTCGAGGTCGAGGTGAAAGGGCCGCGGCCCGAAATTCGTGTCAGTGTTTCCGATGTGGACGTTCATGTGATGAGAATGCCTGTCGTCCCCGCCGCTCTCCGCGCCCCGTGGCATGTGCGGAGGCGGCGGGAATGGCAGGCCGCCCGCTCTTTCGAGCGATCAGGGGAATCGTACAGTGTCGGCGGTCAGATGGTCAGGAAGGAGAATGAGATTGTGGCGTCATCTTTCGGCGTCTTGAAGATCGCGTCGCCGATGTTGTCGCGGTATGCCGATTCGGTCGTGAGCCAAAACATCCGATGGTTGTGTTTCCCGCGCAGCGCCTTGAGGAGGCCCTCGCGCCGGGCGTCGGTCCGCTGGACCACGACTACGCGGTATTGCCGGAAGCCCCATTCCTTTTCGCAGCCGGTGGAATTGTAATAGTCATGGAATGCCCCTAACTTGCGGAGGATCTGCGGCTCGCCATCGCGGTAATTGCCGAATTTGGAGCGCTCGATCTCAAGAAAGTAGCGGAAATCCTCGTCGGGGCCTGCCGGATCTCGGACCGTGAAGAGGGCATCCGGGTGGACCGTGTGCTTGAGATCCGTCTGTCGCCATGCATAGCGGAGCCCCCGTGCCGCGCAGAGCCGGTGGAGCGCGACATGGAACGACGTTATCTCCATCTCATGGTCAAGCGTCCGGAGGGAATGTTCGTCGAGCGTCTTCGTCGCAGCAGTCGAGTATCCGTTCTTGAACGCGTGGGCGACGCCCTTGTCCGAGAGGCCATACACGTAATTGGCCCCGCCGCACGCGGAACCAGCGTTAAGGCGACACAGGAACCCGTCCCGATGGAGGATGGAAAGGGTGCGGCGCACTGAGCGCGCGTCGCTCTCCGTTATGGCGCGGTCCCTCAGAAGTCCTGCGGCGTCCTTCGTACGCAGGCAGAAAAACTCAGCAAGAAGTGCAAGGAGTCGGAGTTTCGTCGAATTGCCGCGGGGCAGCTTGGCATTGGTAGTGAGTACGGACATCGGAATTCTGGCGAGGCAACAAAAATACCGGTTAGCGAGCAACTGGGACTTGGCAGGATCAGTTGGAGGTCCAGTCGGCTCCCTTCAAATACTTGGGCTCTCCCCACTTGTCGAGCTTGTGCTCCATGACGCTCCAGAAATGAAGCTCGCCGCCGCCGACCTTTTTCACGACGACTTTTACCATGCGGGCGCGTTTCAAGAAGAGCGCCTGGAAGCACCACCACTGGACCATCTTCCGCTCGTTGAGGGCGCGGGTTTCGTCCTTGGAGTAAAGCTTCAGCGGTCGCTTCCGATATAGCTGGAGCGTCGTAGCCGTCTTTAGAATCTGAAAGGCGAGGGGTAGTAATGCAAACCGCTCCATCTGCTCCTCCCTGGTGCGAGCGCCCGAATGCGTTGACACTTGGAGATGCCGAAATCCCTCCGGACCCAACACGATGTCGCCATCGAAGAATGGGCTGTGGATCTGGGGCTCTGCGCTGTAGAGTTGACGCGCAGTCTCCTTGCTTGCGCGGTAGTACAAATCGTCCATGGGGCTCTTGGTTCGTTGTGGCACGTGAGACTTTAGGGCTCATACTATTGCCGCCACAATGGATCAAAAAGGATGAACAAAGTGCCGCCCGCGACAACAAGGCAAGATGCGGCAACGACGGCGTTCCAGCATCCGGCAATCGATGACGGAAGGGACCTTGCCGGATTCTTGCCGGAGCCGCAAAGCGGGAATGCGATACGGGCGCTCAGCAGTGTATTGGGATTTGCGTGCGTGGGGCCGGTTAGGCCACCGGTGCGGCGGTAGCCAGTGGACTTTGGGATTCGCTAGAATCCATGCCGCACCGTCCTTCGGCGGGAGCCGAACCGAAGCCTCCGATAGCGAGGCTGAGGCGCGCATAGCGACGGGCAATCTTCGGCAAGTGATAGCGCCGCCCGATAGGGTTTGAGGATACGAAAACCGAAGATTGCCCGTCGCTAGACGCGGGACGGTGCGGCATACCAGTAGTGCGCGGAATGCTAGATTCCGCGCTATGTTAGTGCGCGCCTCATGAGGCGCACGGGTAGTTCGGCGGGAGTTCCAGCGGCGGATACGACGCGGTACTCGATAGAGGTCAACGCCGGATACTTCAACCTGCGTGCTTGGCGTGCTCCACTGGGCCGACGTTTCACGCTGACCCCGCCAGGTTTCTTGTTACCGAACGCAATCGCGCTTAAACGGAATCACGCAAGCCTATCGAAGTTCGGCGAGCCCCGAGCGTCGTATGAAGGTTTAGTTTTTCATTCATTTTGCTGGACCGGACATTGTCTAAAAGGCAGATCGCTTGGACTTGGCTTCCTGTTAGGTGTGTTTGGCGGATCAGGCAATGGGCTACAGATCTGCGTAGGACCCGGCGAAGTTACGTCCAGCGGGAACGGGTTAGCCGGTAGTTCTTTAGGCGGCGTATTCATACTAGGACACCTTCTTTGTTTTATTTGCTTACGGGTTTATCGAGCCTACCCCACGCGCGGGATGTATGTACCATGTTGTAGTGAATCATTAAATCTGGATTTCTAGTCGAAAGAATTTTGCCTCTAGTGACATGCATTGCGGCCAGGCGCCTTGACTCAACGATTGCGTTGATATGCTCAAAGTCCACCGCGTCAACTTTGACACTCGCATTCGTGTTTACGTCTGCTATTGTCGTTTGGAAATGTGCGCTTGCTGAAGCGGCCATTGGCAGGTTAATCAACGGAACAGGAGCTAAAAGTTTACTGGCCTCTGCACTGTTCAGTAATTCAAACAGCGGATGGAATGGGATGGTCTCCTTAAGATCTAGCTCTAGGTCGATCCACACGTCCCACATCAAACGCTCCAATTCCTCGTCGCGTTCCTTGTTTACTGGCAGGCCAAGTTCCAGCGCCTCAGTACGATTCACAGGATAAGAATGAGATTGAAACTTCCTGCTCATGTTTTCCACTATTGATCGTAGCTTTGAGCGGTTGTCATCGTCCTTCATGTGAAGGGCCAGAAGCCTTTCACCTAGATCAACGGCCAGCTTGGAACTCCTAGCCGTGAAACCTATTCCTAAACTCCCCACTTCCTTGCAAGTGACCTCAAACAGCATCCGTATGTGTTCCTGATCGGTAATCTTTAAGTTATCCCGGACAAAATCCAGAAAAGCCGTGATGTCCTCTGTCGAGAAGCTCTTTCGCTGTCCGCTATCACCGACGGTGGTAATTTGCATGTCCACGGGCCCGAGATGCCCGTTGGGATGCATGATTATTTCATTTGCTCCAAACGCGACCAGGGTAGCGGCGCTGTAAGCGCTTTGAGGCACCATAACAGCCACGTCCTTTACTCGCTGTCGGATTAGAGACAAAAGTCGCCAAGCCACCATAGGATCGCCTCCATGACTGACTATCAAGAAGTCGAGAGCATCCGTCTTGGCCGGCAGACTATCAAGCTGTTCAATGATGTGCGGGAATGCATCGGATGACATTGAAGCAGCGCAACCCTCCCGCTTGCTTGTGACATACACAATTAGCGGGTGCTTGCGACGCTCCTCGATTTTTTCATACAACTCAATGCGTTCGGGCCAACTCATAACTCAGGACACATTGCCTCGCACTGACAGTCGGCACTCCAGCGTGCATGTGCCGCCTTCTTGGCGATCAGGTTCCGCTTGCGCGGCGAAAGACTGGCCGCTCGTGCGTGGCAGCCTTTGGAATGCGCCCAGCATTGCCAGCGCGACAGCGGCGAGGTTTTTCTGGCGTTCAGGCGGCCAACGTGAGCCGTCGTCCATATGTTCGACGATCAGGTCCTCAACTACCGATCTGGCGAGGAGATTCGAGTTTTTGGATCTTTCAGTACTGCTTGCGCGTGAAGGCATGGGCAATTTCACTATTACATTATACTTGACGTTTGGGGGAGGATTGCTGCACACCCGTGTGCAGCAATCAGGGAACTTTATGTTTGCAGCCCCCCAACGCGGGAGTGGCGTACTGATCGCGCGCAGCCCGCAACCTTGGTCTCGCCGCCGAAGCCCCGATTTCCGCGCCGGCGGGCGTCGGCCGGCCTTCGCTTATACTTATTTCAATAGCCCAACCGATTTCTTAAGGAGGATAGGTGATGGCGAACGAGGGATCGTCGGCTCGCTCTCCGCTCTGGAGACGACCGTCAATCATTCCCACGGTTTTGGTGCTGCTGATCGCGCTTGCGGCGACCGGCTGTGCCGTCAAGCTCATCGGCGATTACGACGACACCATTGACAAGGGCATCACCGAGATCCAACAGAAGGCGGAACTGTACTTCGCGAAGCTCCAGTCGACTCCCTCGACCGCCTTTGACCAAAGCTTCTACGATGATCTGAGCTCTCGGCTCGCTGTATTGAAGAGCCGCGCGGCTTCGCTGCCTCAGTACACGATCATCGCCCAGCAGGTGACCAACCTGAAGTCGCAATTCGACACATTTCAGAAGCTCGACAAGGGGACGTCCCGGCCCTTCCCAAGCGGTATCGTGACCGCCGCTGAATCGGCCGTCGAAGTCTCCGTAGAGAGCATCTTGAAGCTAGAGATTGCGCTAAAGCGAGGGGTCCCGTCTCCTCCCGCATCCCCATCGAAATAGCGAGGGAAACGAACCTTAAGAAAGGACAACAGGACAACACGATGGCACTGGACGCTGGAATATTGGCATCACAAATGCTCGGGGCGGCCCTCCCAATTCTAAAGAAGAACGCTACGGATGCGGAGTCGTTCGCGAGGACTGAATTCGCGAAGATCGCGCAGGCAATTGCCTCGATAGGTGAACAGGTGAGCGCCGGCCAAATGAATGAGCAGCAGGCAGCATTTCTGCTCGATATGCAGAAGGACGCTTCGAAAAACGTTCTTCTCACGGTTCAGGGACTCGCCCTGCTCGCGGTGGAGGCTGCGATCAACGCGGCGCTTGATGTCGTCAAAACCGTGGTTAACACTGCTCTTGGGTTTGCCTTGATCGTATGATGCCATTCTCGGCGCGGAGACCTTGGAGGGGAGGGGTATGCTTAAGCCAAGAGATAGTGCTTTGAGCGTACAACCGCTGAAATATTTGCTGAGGCGTCGGATCGCATCTTTCGCGGAAAGGTCGAAGTGGCTCGTTGTAGTCATTTCGGCGACGGTGGCGATCTGCATAGTGTGCAACTCGTGTCACTCGGGGAGAGCGATACCGCCGAACGGGTCATATTCCGATCTCGATTTCATAGACCTCCTTCGATCCCGCACCGATGCACAAATACGGCCGGCAACGGGGCCTCAATTTTCACTTCACCGGATTGGCGACAGAGACACCAAGTCAGATGAATATGGTCTAGAAATCGTCTGGCTGGAATTCCCACGGCTGAAAGCGAAAATGAGTGTCCGGCAGATTTCAGCCTCGGACGACGCTGACCAGTTGTACGCAAGGCTGTCTGGCAATAGAGATCTGGCTTTGCTGAATGGTGGCTATTGGGAGAATCGAGAAGAAACAAAGGAAGGGAAGAAGGAAGAGGTTTCCTACCCAGTTGGATTGGTCAGGGCAAATGGTCGAGAAATCGCACCGTTTCGCCGCGACATGGGAGGCGGAGTTGTTTTTCAGACAGGCTCACGATTCGATATCCTCCCGACCGACGTCTTTGAGGGAGCGGACGAACGTCCGCTCGACGCCGTACAAAGCAAGCCGTTGCTGGTAGACGATGGACGCACAGCAATGAAGTCAGATGACCACAGAAGGGATGACCGTCTCGCGATTGGCATCGATGCCAATGGCAGCATTATTATTGCCCTGGCAACGCAACCGCAGGGCGCTCTCACCCTATACGAATTCTCTGAGTTCTTGCTCCTTCGTATTGAGAAGGGCGGGCCAGGATGTGTAAGGGCACTCAATCTTGATGGTGGCCCTGGCGCTCATGTATACGTCCCCTCACTCAATCTTCACTTGGGAAGGCACAACGCCAGCTATGTAAACAACGTGATCCACGTCCACTACTGACCCTGTTGTTGGGTGAAAGCCAACATGCCAAGACCCAGATTGATTCGCCGTTTATACCGACTGTATTCGCCAAAGCTTGTACCGTTTGCATTGGCGCTCGGGGGCCTACTGGGTAGCGTCTTTACGCCCCTCGTTCAACAGGCCATCCTTCGACACAGCTTCAAAGAGAAGGCACGTTTGTTTCTGGATTTGGATAAACACGCCGTCAGGGTCGGAGAAGACATCGGTTTGAAGATATGGGTCGTCCCCGCCGGACCCTTGCCCGTAACCACTGGGATTCTGCAGCTGCAGTTTGACAAGCAAGCACTTGGAACTCACGAGGCAACGACCTTTGCCTATGCCGGGACAGATAAGACTGTTGGCTATCCTGAATCTTCATTGTTCAAGCTCTCCACGCGATCGCCGGGTACTTTTCCGATTGTAGCGGTTCTCCAAACTAGCAGGAATAGGTACGAAGCCACTAGTGAGATTACCGTGCTGCCTCCCACTTCGCCTGGAGGCCCTTCAGAGAAGAACTTTAGCGGCACCTGGGAGATTAGTCTGGGAGCCTTGAATGGTACCATGTCCCTCGTGGAGGATGGAACTACGGTCGCGGGCTCCTACAGGCTCAACAACAACACTCAAGGTAGCTTCAGAGGGATTCGGGACGGATTTGCTTTTCGCGTGGACTTTCTTCGAATACGGCCGACTCAAAAATGGGCGATTGATGCCACGTGGAAAGGGAGCGGTGAATACGTAGAGATTAATGGAAAGGCTCGACCCATGCGTTTAGAGGGTGAAGAGTTTATTGCTGACGGACCAGAGGTCCCGTTCTTGGCGGTAGGGCATAGCTATTGAATTGCGCTAAGGTACAGAGATCCATCCACTGCGTGAGATGTTTCAGACGCTTCAAACAGTGAACGGTCAGATCACGTCGCAAGCCCGACGGCGGTGGCTGGAATGCCGCGCCAGTCAAATCCACCGCACCGCGCTCGTGGAATGCCCTCGGCTGGTGCGCACCGAAATGAAGAAATTGCGCTCTCTCGGTCTTTACGAATTCGGCTTGCCATTATCCGAATCGACAGCCTTCTTCCCAGTGATCCCTTCCAGCGCCGCGATGAGGCCGCGATACTGATTCTTGTCGGCCTGGATCACCAGTCCTCCCTTCTTTCCGTCGCCCGCGTCCCACACGACCCCGATGTAATGCTTTTTCGATTTACTCAGCGCTACCAGTAGGCCGACACCGAGCGAGATCACGGCCAAGCCGACCGCCGTCCCGATTCTCCGGTGGACCTCCTGCCCGTAGCTGAGTTCGGTTACCGAAGCAGCTTTGATGACGAGCGGCTCTTTCTGGTGCTTCCGAATCATCCGTATCTGATCTTGGTCGATGAAGAGCCGCAAGAGTTCACCGGACTTCACTGTTGGGTACGACCCACCAGAATAGATCACCGGATAGTCCGTTTGTTTTTCGACGGCAAGCGCGGCAGCAGGTACAACGATGCAGAGCATGAGGGCAAACATCTGTTGAGCAGATAGAGAGAGAATCTGTTGAACTATTCGCATGGGCTAATGATATAGAGTGTATCACCTTTTGAAGGCGACTACTCGGATTGGGCGCGGTTTCGTTACTAACTTTAGTAACTACTTTGCAGATAAGCATAACCGATAGACCCTTAGAATCAGTAAACATCACGATGTGACGTTTCTGCCGCGCACGTGACAGGGAAGCCGGTGCTGGGTATCGCACGGCAAGAACGATACGGACGGGAAGCACTGGACCATTCTTACTCCTTACATCTAAAGGCAGTGTATCAAGGTTGGCTAGTTAATCATCCGACTTGAGCTAGACGTAGTGGTGCCATCAGGAGACAGACGGCCGACCTTCCGATTGTCGAGTAAATTCGATCTGCGATAGGCTTGTTGGGTTCCGCGAAACATTCGCGGATTCCCCGTCTCGCGTTCTTCGGCGCGGGAACCGCCAATGAGAGACTGGCCCTGTTTCGAGCCCGTCCGCCGCAGATCGACCCGGCGGTGATCTGCCTAGTGATACGGAAGCCGGCAATCTCGATCTTGCGGCCGAATTGGACGCGTCTGCGGCCAGCCTTCCGCTGCTTTATCTCGTCGGCGCAGGCTTTCTGGTTCGGTGTCGGCCATACGGTTCACGGAAGAACAGCTCATCGGCGGCACGCCAGAGGTACGGCGAGCGACTGTGGGGACCGGCTCATTACAGCTTCGGATTGGATTCCCTACTTAGGGGGACCGCGATGCTCCCACGTCTACGAACTCCGGCAGGCCGCGCTTGCCGAAGGTCATGTCGCCCACGCTCAGCGTTGGCAACGTTCAGTAGGTTGCCGGGCCAACAAGTGCGATGCGGTGCCCGCATCACCGTACGCGCGCAGGGGGTGTTGTCCACGCGCGTTGGCTCAATCGGGCGGGCTTCCGTCGGAAGGCGGTTGGTCGCAACGGGCGTGGGGAACCGGAGGGCAGCCGGATTTAACGACTCACAGCCTTTCTCCGCGCAAGCCGCGCCAACCGCCCGATTGAAATTGATCAAGACCTTGTCGGGCGTGGAAGTTTTGCACGCCGGCCGCCAAAATCCTTGATAAGAACCGCTCAAAGACCCACGCCGTGGGCGCGGCCTGCCTCGAATTAGAAATTAATTGTGATGCCAGCCATATGATCGGCACACCCACCTGGCCGTGGGGCGATTTAAAATTAATGATTAATAGTCAATAGATATCGTTTGAACAATAGATAATGTGACATACTGCTGATATGAACGCACTGGTAGTACTGAACGCCCCGCACTTCCCTGGGGTGAATCCGTTTGTGCCGGAAAACCGTTTCAGGGGAAACCCATTCCTCCGGATGTGGAAATACATGAAGCGTCAGATCGTAGACGACGTTCCTGAGGCCATCGCGCTTTGCCAGTTCGATTGCCCCAAGGCGCAGTGCACGCAGGATGCATGGCGCTCCTGCGAGCGGCGAATTCGCAAAAGCGCCGGAGAATTAATCTTCGCCTCGCCGCCTGTGAAGCCAGCTCCTTACCGGGTATTCTGGCCTTGACGATTCACCTGAGGTCGCTCCTCTAATTTGGTTCCGACCAATCGGGGCGTGTTTGCTTTCGGCTCGCCTACGTCATCCGGGAGGCTGCCGGATCTAACGGCGCACAACCTTAGGACGAGTTGCGATGGATCTGTATAAACTGATTCAACACCTAAAGGCCGAGAAGGAAGAGTTGGAGCGAGTGATCGCTCTGATGGAGGAACTGCAAGGGGCCGTTGGCCGCTGCATTCCGCCGGCGTCAGGTAGCGGGCAGCGTCGCGGACGCAAGTCCATGGGTCCCGAGGAGAGGCAGGACGTTTCGGAGCGGATGAAGAAGTATTGGGCCAGCTGGCGCAAATCGGTGTGATCCACCATCCGCCGTTGTCGCTGGCCGGAGGACCGAATCGAACGCGGTTTAGGTTGCGGGTTGCCGAAGACCGTACCCAGCGATGTTCGAAATGAGTTTTTACCCTGTTGAAATGCAATATTTCTGCCTTTAGTACGATTAAGTACGAAAATAGAAGGACGTTTGATTGGTCGTCGATTTACTGCTACAATAGAGGCGCTGACAGCAGGCGACAATGCTTACAAAAGTGATTGATATGGCATTAGATGCTACATTCTTAGCCATATACAACCTTTCGCGGTTTCGCAAGTTCATCACCGTCAGAAAGCCCGCCGACCAAGAGCCAGCCGACCAAGAGGAGGATGCTCGCCTTGTGGCGGCATGGATCGAAGCTTGCCAAAAAAGAGATGCCCTCCAAGCTGAGATCGATGAACCAACCATTAGCCGTGTCTACGAGACCCAGGCGACGCTCTTACGAACGACCAAAGCCGCTGGAGCCAAATGCCACCATCTTCTTGTCGAGCTACGGGCACACCGCAAAGGCTAGCATTTTTCCAGACCGGCCCAACGTGGACTAAATCGTTAGGTCTGTAGCTTATCGCATGGCTGAGAATTTTGCACTTACGACCGACTTGAGGACAGCGCTCGGGAATGAGTTCCGACAGTTGTGCCGCTCAGTCGATGGCGCTAGAGTTGTGGCTTCGTGCGCCGGCGTCGCTCCACTACCACTCCAAGCCGCGCGCTGGAGCGCCGGGCGCGAGCCACGGTGCCACGAGCGGTGCTAACATTTGGTTTTCATGGGATCCCAAAAGGTGCATCCGTCATCCGATGAACTGGAAGCCTACGCTGTCGGATCGGCTTCAGACGCCATATTGGACAAGGTCGAAGAACACCTGCTGATCTGCGAACGGTGCCGGATCGAGTTGGCCCTGTCGGATCAGTACGTCTGGGCGATGAAGAAAGCCGTCGCCGTGCCGGAAGCCGGAAGACGGCTGCGTTCAATCCACGTCACCGAAGACGGGCCAATTTTTGGGACGATACATAGCGGAGCCGATGGCAAATGGATAGCTCGGCAGTGGGGCAGGCAACTTGATGGGGGCCGGACGTGTGACTCCATGGAAGAGGCGAACGCGTATCTGATCGATTCGTTCCATCAAATGTTCCCCGAGCATTTCTGTTCGGAAACCTGCCGGGAAGAGTTCTTCTGAACTAAAAGCAATGGATTGGTCCCGAGGATTCCACGCTCTTCCAGCCTTGCGGTACACAAGTTTAGGGGCAATTGCCTATAGATCATCAAGAGAAGGAGCGACCGTTTTCGAAGCCGTGGCGGCATAATGACCGAGACACCGGCGCGCCCCGGAAGAGGTAACCGAATGGGCAACCCTGGTGATTAGACATGGCGCGCACTGTCGCAAATTGGCACAGGATAGTAGGACCGGGGAGGCGTTCGTAATAGATCAGAAATTCGCTGAGGTATCCATTCGGTGGAACTCACATCTCAATTTGCCTGAGTCGGTAAGGATACTTCTCAACCAACGCGATCTTTTAATGAAAACGCGCGGCGATCAAGCAGCTAGCTTTTCAGATCGCGCAGACAAGCCAGCAATATCATGAATCGACCACAACTTACCTGTGACGCCAGCAACCATAGCAGGAGATGCGCCAAGACTCGGGCTCGGTATGCCAGATAGCAGACAAGATGTTCTGGGAGCCACCCGTTACAGTAATTGCAATACAATCGAAGAAGCATAGAATAGACGCCAATGAGCCACGTCACCCGTTCAACCGTAAACATTTATTTCTCGGACGTGTTCGGAGTGGCTCCCCGCATTCTTGAACGATACGGCGCGTTCAACCTATCCCTCGTTAATGACCTTCCCCTGTTTATCGATCCATTCCTGCTCTTCAATAGCCGCAAACCAAAGTATCGCAAGCTCCACGATGAGATCATCGCGTACTTGAGTTTTCTTCGAGATCAGTCCGCCGCCGGCACCGTTGGCGACGGTCTATTGAGGGCCTGGTACACATTCAAGGAAGTCCACCAGAACTGGTTTGGGTTTTCCCGAGCAGGCAATCGCGGCAGTGGTCTCGGGCTTGATTTCGCCCGCGCGTTACACCGCAACCTGGAGACCGTGTTCAGTTCCTTCGGAAATGAGCAGATAACCCGTAGTAGCCACTTGGAGAAACTCTCCCTCATCGGGTCGGGGGTCGGGCGAGATCATATTAGTGACTTTACGACAAATCTCATTAAGGCGTTCTTGCTTGATTACACCCAGTCCTTTGCGATGAAGTATATCGATTCTTCATTACGCCGAACCTTCGGCGTCGAGAAGGTCGTTTTCAATTACGGCACTCAAAGCTGGGAGTCGCGTCGTTTTGATCTGCCCGCGTTCAAGGGGGAATTCGTCATCCTCACCCCGCGAGAGCTTCTTACTCGAGATGAAACTTGGATAAACCGCCCTGACCTTATAAGTCGCTTCGACGAGATCGCCGCGGCTTTGCCCAACCAAAGTCTTCGTGCACTGGTGAGTAACCACATCCGCCGCCAACTTACCAAGCGCTCCAAACAGAAGGAGATCAACGAGGCCAGGGCACGCACGATTCAAGAGTTCCCCCAGCTCATCGAGTACTACATCAAAGACAAGGAGGACCACGGCGACCGGGCGCTGGCAGTGAGCGAGGAGCGCGTTGAGAGTTCTGAGCAATTCTACATCGCCCAACTACGGCCAGTGGTCGCGCTCCTCAATAAAGCCGGCTTCTATTCGATTCAGGGCACGACATACGATGAAGCCCATGAGCGCGTGAAATACCTAAAGGATAATATCGAGCACAAGGGTGGCCACCGTGTGTTTTACATAAATGGTGAACCCGTTCGGCGGGAGGAAGACGTCCAGCGTCTGTTCAGGCTGGTCTGGTTCGGTACTCGTTCCGACGTGAGCCGTGAAGTGAATGATGGGCGCGGACCGGTCGATTTCAAAATCTCTCGGGGCGCTGACGACAAGACCGTCGTCGAATTTAAGCTTGCAAGCAACTCTCAGCTCAAGCGAAATCTAGAGCGCCAAGTCGAGATCTATCAAAAGGCAAGCGACGCACGACGGGCACTCAAGGTGATAGTCTACTTTTCAGCAGAAGAGTTCCGCAACGTGCAGCGCGTCTTGAAGGATCTCAAATTGCTCGACTCTCCTGATGTCATTCTGATTGACGCCCGGCGAGACAATAAGCCCTCAGGCTCTAAAGCGTGAGTTTATGCTCGCATCCGCAGAAGGAACACTCCGGTAACCAGTGCTCTGCAAACAGGCCTGTCATAAATCGCCACTGAATGCCCGTTGTAGCATTGACTGGAAGAGCGCTTCCAAATGCTGATGGCTGACAGCCTGCCTGGATTCCATGATGCGGATACTGGCGACCCGCTCAGCGAACTCCTTTTGCAGTTGCAACGGAGGGACGGGGATTTTTAACTCGCTTAGAATATGCAGGTTTATATTCTTTTGTGCCATTTGAGGAGCGGCCTCTTCAAGACGATCTTCTATCGTGACGAGCCATTGGCGGACATAATCAACAACGACGTTATCGCCGGGAATAAAACCAACTATACTGTCGGGGAAACAAGCGGGAAAAGTTAAAATAGCGGTCTTGCCAATGTTGGCGGCAATAGTGATGACCAATGTTCCCGCAGACCACATCCGACTCTGCGCAAAACCCTTCTCGGAGTACGTTTGGCTAAATTTGGTTATGACACCGTTCGCGTTGGCAACGTCGCCGGTCTGGATGAATGGATACTTCCCGCCGTAAAGACTGGGTTCATCTCGCGGGCGGTTCTTAGATCGACCACGGTCGAGCTTTCCAACTTCAGCGAACAAACTTTGTGGCCAGGATTTGGTATTCATAATTGGGTCGCCAAACATCTCATGGAAGATTGCGGGGATGAGGGCAGCAGCGCGGCCGTCGGCTTGGGCACGCAGCTTCCGCAACTCATCCGCTTTGTCCAGTAGGTTCACAGTCCTCTCTTGCTCCGCCAATGGTGGCACCGGAACGGGAACAGCGAGTAAGGAATCCTGCCCGATACGCGGCAGATTTGCCCCGGCCATCGCAGCCGAGACGACAGCCAGAACCGACGGAGAGCGAAGATAGTTTGCGACGAACGAGGGACGCACCAGCCGCTGGCGCGGACGGAGCACGTAGATGTCCGTCGAACAAATGCCCTCTGTGCTGGCGAGATGAACTTTGTTGAGGTAGGGGCGTAGCTTGCCATAGAGGATCTCTCCTGGATGGAAGACGTTCTTCGTGCTTTTGATGTCCGCTCCGGGCGTGGGCTGATATGGCATCAGCTTGCCGGTATGGCCTTCGATGCTCTCCAGCCCAACGTAATTGAATAAAGTGTCGGGATGCTCAGTCGGCTCGATTCGCTCGCGGCTGATTTCGAGAACTTCGCCCAACGATTTTGTCAGCCAGTGTTTCATCTCTTCCTGCCGATTTTCGCGAGTAGTGCATTTCCGCGTTGGATGATTTCGTTCTCCATCTTGAGCACGTCTCGAAGAATGTCCGGTGGTGCGTCGTGACTCACGGCCTCGGTGTTCACAGTCTTATAGCGGCCTGCGGCCAGACTCCAGTCGTTCTCGCGGATCTTCTCGACTGTCACGCGGTAGCTGTTCGGTCCCTCCTCGCGCCCCGGCCATTTGGCCAGCACATCGGGAATGTCGTTCGCCTCGATCGGCGTCCGTTTGTCGTCGAGGCTGAAGCCATCGGCGGTCATATCATAGAACCAGACGTGTCCGTCTGCCGCTTCGGCCTTTATCGTCTTTTGGCGCTTTTGGAACACTAAAACGGCTGTGGCAACACCGGCATAAGGTCGGAACACTCCAGATGGCATACTGACGACGGCCTGTAGCTCACATTCTGTAAAGAGTTGCTGCCGCAGCTTGGTAGCAGCGTTGCCTGACCCAAACAGCACCCCACTCGGGACGATCACGCCGGCCCGGCCGCCATGGGTGAGATGGTCGATAAACCATTTGAGAAACAGAAGTTCTGTGGCGCGTGTGTTGAGCCCGTGATTCAAATCGGAAAGTATGCTTTCCTGCTGGATCTTGCCGGCGAAGGGCGGGTTTGCAAGAACCACATCGAAGGTGTGGCCAGGGTATGGAGTTCCTTTGCTTATGGTGAGTGGGTTATGAAACTCGATGTTTGCCTTTTCCAGTTGATGTAAGTACAGATTTAGAATCGCAATCTTCACCATATTTGCGTCGTTGTCATATCCGGTGAAGGTCTGCTCTTCGATGAACCTCCACTGCTGGGGCTTCAGCAGATCGCCGTTGACCTCCCCGCGCTTCAGCGACGCCTTGGAGGTATGGGTGCGCAAGATATATGTGAAGGCCGATATAAGGAAGCCGGCTGTTCCGCAGGCAGGATCGCAGACGCGCTCCCCTGGTTTCGGCTGCACCAGCCCGACGATCATGTCGATAATATGGCGCGGGGTCCGGAATTGCCCGTTCGTTCCGGACATGGCGAGCTTGCTCAAGAGGTACTCATACATGTCGCCCTTCATGTCCACACCCTCGTGTGCGGAGAAATCCATCCCGGCAATGCCCTGCACGACGGCCCGGAGCGTCGGGCGGTCGTAGATCTTGAGTGTCGCTCTATTAAAGAGAAGCCGACCGGTTTCCGAGAGCCCCGGAAGCTCGTGGAGCTTTTCCAGCGCACCGCGGAGCGATTCGAACAGTTCATCTCCGGCGAGCGTGACGAAATTCCCCCAACCATATTTCGCCCAGTCGCCGGAGAATACTCGCTTGTACCGCTTGTCGAGTGACGCGTGGATCTCATCCTTCTCCCAAAGGAGGCGCAGGAAAAACAGGTATGAAAGCTGCTCTATGGAGTCCATCGGGTTGTTCACGCCACCCGCATACAGGATGTCCATCAGCTGATCGATCTTCTGGCGGACACCCGAAGAGTGGAAGTTGCCGCCGTTGGTTTTAGGAACAGGAATATGAGTGGGCATGGCTGTTTATTGTTGCAATGCCGATTGTTTCACGAGTGATGATTGCCGAAGTGCTTCGAAGACTTGATCGCGAGCGCTGAACGCGGCGAGGGCCGAGAGTCCTCCGAGGCGGTTAAACTGACTCGCGCCGAAAAGGGTAAAGTCACCTGCGATGAATTTTCGGAATGCTATCGGATCATCCGCGATGAGTTGTGCCGTGGCATTCAACCATCGCTGCTCGCTGTAGCGCAGATTAAACTGTGCAGCGATCGAATCGACGGTGTCATCGATGATCTGGTCGCGACTCGGAAGCGGACGCTTGCCAAGCGCGCCATAGACAAACGCCGGAGTTGGCGCAGGAACGCCGTAGGCGGTCACGAGCTTGTCGACAGAGTAGAACATCTCCGGCCTGTGGAAGAACCGCTCCTGGAGGATGGTCTCCACCGCGTCGTCGTCTTGCTCGTCCACCGCTTCCCGGAAATCGGGGTGTCGCGCAGTGAATTCTCTCACGTCGCGCTCGAAGGAGCCGCGGAAGGTCATCACGTCCACCTTTTCTCCTTCCGGACCTATAATCCGGACCTCCTCCGATACGACGATGTCGCGCCCTTCCCAAACGGGTATCCCCGGTCGTGGCGGCGTGCCTGCTTCGCCGCCCGTCGCAGCGCCAGTCTGTTGTTATGAACCGCCGCTCTCTCCGGTGGATGGAGCCCGCGCTCCCACGACGGCGGACGTCGGTGCTTCGGCTCCTTCCGCCTTCGCTCTTGGAAGCGGCAGCGGTATCGAGTAATCGTACTCCTCTTCAAAGTAGGCGGCCACGCCGCAGAAATCGAGGAGGAAATAAAATTTCTTATTGTATTCGGCGTTGCCCACGCGAAACTTAAATGTTCGGGTGCCCCTGCCTTTGATCTGGATATATTCTGTCGGCGAGAAGATTGGCCGCATTAGAACGACGTTCAGAAGATCCTGACAGTTGTATCCGGTTGAGAGCATATCGACCGACACTGCCACCCGTTCTGTCCGCTTGCCATCGCGGAAGGATTTGGCAAGATCGGAGGCTTCCGGAATCCGCGATGTAATCGTCACGGCCAAACCCGGCTGCAGGCTGTTCAAGATTTTGGTCAAATTTGTTGCGTGGGTCTGGTTCACCGCGAAGATAATGCTCTTCCCTAGCTCCCCGGAGGGATCGGGTTGCGCGTGTTTGAGGAACGCCTCGCACATCACCTGGTTGCGTTGCGGTGTGAAGACTTTACGTTCCAAATCCTGAATCTTGAAGTTCTCTTCCTGCTCATTGACCACCACCGCCCAGCCCTTCTCGTCAAGTGCCTGGGTGGTGATATCGGAGCGGATATCGAAGATTTTAGGCATACAGAGGAACGGTCCCTCCGGATCTTTCACGGCGTCGATGATGTCGTAGCGGTAAGTCGGCAGACCTGGTTCACATCCGAAGTAGCGGTATGTGTCGCGGAGTTCCCGAGCTTCCAACGCTTTCGGGTCTTCCTTTCCTAGTTGCTCGATGTCTACGTTCTTCAAGTAAGCCTTCGGCGTCGCGGTGAGTCCAATCCGTGTAGCCTGGAAGAACTGCACGACCTCGCGCGCATCCCCATAGATCGAGCGATGCGCCTCGTCGTTGATTACGAGGTCGAAGTGGAACGGCGTGAATTCGGTACGAAACCGGCGATCCACCAGAAGCGATTGAATCGTCGCGATGACGACGCTTGAGCCGAGGAGATCGCCCGGCCGCCGCCGCGCCGTTTTATAGATGACCGGCTGATAATCTCGGAGTACGACGCCAAATTCCTCAATTGTCTGCTTCGCAAGTTCGATCCGATCCACAATGAAGAGCACACGCTCTGCGTTGCGGGTCGCGAGGAACCGCCGGATGAGTGCCGCGCAGAGGAGCGTCTTGCCAGTACCGGTCGCCATCTCCAGAAGGAACTTTCGCTTATGATCGCGATCGAACCCCTGGGCGATTTCATCTATTGCGTCGATCTGATATCGCCGCAATGTCACCTCGGGCTTGAACGGTTTGAGGTAACTCGGAGTGAGAACCTCGGTTAAAAGTGGCCGTGGCGGCTTCAAATTCTTGAGCCGAAGCCGCACTAAATCCTCTCTCGACGGAATCCGCTCGATTCGATAAGCGTCGCGCTCCGTCGCCCGTTCGTAATTCCAGAACCAATGTTCGCGGCCGTTTGAGAGCAAGACGAACGGAGCCCGCATGTTGTCCGCGTAGCCGCGGGCTTGCTCTTTTGCCTCGTAAGGGTCCCCATCCTCCCGCTTTGCTTCGAGAACACACAACGGACCGTGCGGCCCGAAGAGAACATAATCAGCCCGACCGGTTGCGGTATGGAGTTCAAAGCGGACCTGCTTGGAATCAAGCAGATTCCAGCCGCTTTCCTTTAGCGCTTCATCAATTAGAACGCGCGAAAACGCTTCATTTGAAGGCATCCTTTTGTGTCTCATGGTACTGGTTATTGAGGTCGCCGTCCAGCCTACCCCGCCTTACCCGGCCGGGTTGTGGCCGAACTCTGTCTGTCCTAAATAGCGAGATTCGGCAATTCGCTCGACGGTTTGCGCGATCTGTGGAACATTATTCGCAGCCCGTGTACGGCCTCCCGATGCCACCGACAATTGGCAGCTCATTCTCTTCGTCGCCGTGTTTTTTGCCATTGGCGTCTCGCTGGCCGTCGGCCGCTACTGAAAATATCGCAACCTGCAATCACTGCAACATTAGGACAACTACCCATACCCCGGTAGTGCCTGAAAGGTGCGCTGATTGCAGATTGCGATAACTCTCGGGCCTTCGGTTCTAGTTCCGCGTGGAACGATTCGCCGATGCCGCCGAAGCCGTGGCGTTGCGCTTTCGCCGGTGGTAGCGTGGGGGGATGGCTAAAGTACCAGAGCAAATTCGAGAACTTCGTCCGCACGCAACCTGGAAAGCCATGGAGATTTTATGGGACATCGGGAGGGCCGCGATAGTGGCTGCTCTAGTTGCCTCCTGGCAGTGGTTTAAACATCATTGGGATATTGTGACTATTGCAATTGCGTTCGGTATTCCGTTCATTCTGTTACTCTGGCGGGACTGGTCCATTAGCCGCCATGGCATCGCTACGCCTCCCAGTAAAGACGTCGCGCCGACACAATTGCTCAGTTCGCCTATCGAGAACCTTGCTCGTCCGGTAAGCCGATCAGCAATGGAACAGCAGGCATTCAACACACTGCGCGATGATTTCGCCTGCTTGAAGTGGACGCAGAAAGTAGCGGTTAAGCTAATATGCGACGGCAGGGCTTCTCACCAACTGTCATTAGTGAATGTGCTCGATGAAATGGGATTTGGAGACAGAAACGTAATCATGGAGGGAATCGTTAAGCCAATTTCCAACTGCGATCTCCTGTCACTAAAGCCTGATGGAGTGCTTACGGCCAATCCGGCACGATTGCGCGACGTGGAGCAGATCGTCAATGAATGGTCCGCGCAATCCTTGCTGGTAGCATCCAGCGATGCCCCTCAACGGATCGCCACGACACTTCATCTGCATTATGACGACGGACGCACTCAGCCGAGAATAGTAATTCAGCAGAATGTGCGCCGGTGGTATTCCATGGCAACGATTAATCAATTTCATCCCAAGAAGGGACCAACACAAGAAGCCATAATTATTACTTTGTTTATTACGTTTGAACGCCCAGTGGCGATGAAGCAACTGACCGTTATGGGCGGCAGAGCAACTACGTTGCCGATGTATGAGGTTAAGGACTGTAATGCATGGAGCGCCATCGTCATCTTTTCGGGGCCAATACTTGGTGACGTTGAAATCGAGGCGCTATTGTGACGCCCGATTCTACGCGGCTACGGGCCGAATGCCATCAGTGAGCGCCGCAATATCGTGAACGTTATTTTTCGATCAACGCACTTTTCAGGCACTACCCATACCCCACGTCTACAAATGCTTGGTAGAATACGGATACCCTCGCCCTTTTTGGGCGGGGCAATCGCTTCCGAAGAACTCAGCGAGTGTCTCGGATAGCGGTCTTCTCGGTCTCCCTTCGGGGAGAGGGAATTCAACTTTGAGGTAGGAAGATGGATTCCATGGGGAAGATGTACTCGGTGAAGGAAGTCGCCGGAATGCTCGGCGTCGGGAGGGATACCGTCATGCGGCTCATCCGGCGTGGGAGGCTGAAGGCGGTTAAGCTTCCGGTCTGCGGCGGTCGTGGCAGGAACGTCACGTACCGCATCAGCGAGGGCGATATCGGGGCTTTCCTGAACGCCTGCCGGGTTTAAAAAAAGATCGGGAGCCGCAAGGCTCCCGTTCTTCTTGCCGAGGGCGCGACGCGCGCGATTCGATCACGCGCGAACTTCACTGGAAGTGGCACGGAAATTGTCGGCCGGGGCGAACCGAATCGGAGACGGAACGCGCTGCCATCAGGCATGCGCTGCTCGATCTGGAAGCAAAACTTTACCCGCGAGGTAGCACGCCCGAACACGCTTATGCGATCCTGGATGATGTCGGCATGGACCAGAACTGCGACGAGTGCAAGCGGGTTTGGCGGGCGTATGCGGCGGCCACCACGGAATTCTACTCGGTAGATAAGCAACTTCAGACAGCGGCGAAGGGTAATCGCTTGGAAACCGTTGCTTCGTTGGTATCGAAGTTGGAAACCTTGGAGCAAGCAAAAGTTGCCGCACATGAGGCCATTTCGCAGCACGAAAAAGAGACGGGCCACCGCTAGGCCAGTAACGGGTATCCAGACCGGGCAGGTGCTAGCGGTTTCCGCTGAGCCGAGCTTCCGGCGCTTCGATGTTGCTGTCGGCCCCGATCAAGAATAGCGCCACATCTGCCGGTATCTTTTCAGTCGGTTCTTTGGCAATCCTGCATTGAATTATGGTACGAGGCGTTGGTGTCGGACCCGGATAGGGAGACGGCGTTGGTCCTAGTTGGATCAGCCGAAGAGCCAATGATATGCTTATTGGCAATGGCGAAGCCCCCCTTGCGAGAATCCGTCCCCGAAGACGGGGAGGCCCGCGAGTCGCGTGAGGTCCCGAGAACGCCTGTGGCCTCGCGGTGCCATTACTGTCTCCGCCAACTCCCATCACCCCAGCCGGATTCAAGCGGCAGATGGATTGCGATCTGCACTGAGTGCGGAGGAACCAATCATGTGGGTCTACAGACCCTCGGAAGATGGCTTCTGCTAGCCGATTAGATGAGATGAGTGCCTTTCTCAACTGCGCCGAATGCATGACACTGTGGGCCAAATACGGGGCCGCGATCACAGAAAGACGCCAAGCGAGAACGCGGTCGGAGCATGAGGCCGCTGAAGCGCGGATCGAGGCTGCGTGCGAAGCGATGCGGCTACACGAGGCTGTGGCACACAGAAAGAGCCGCGCCGCTGGTTCATCAGAGGAGAGTTGATACTGGTTGCAATTTGAAGGGCATTGGGTCGATTCCCCCTTGGCTAGCTCGTAGCGTTTGGGATTGGATCAACCAGGAACGATGACTAACGCGGAAGAACGCTTCAACGCATGATTCAGACAAAACCTACGGGTCCATGCCTTTTTATTTCACCCTCTGGAGCTTCGGCTTTGCCCATGTCGATTCGAGCTTGCGCGCGACTGTTTCCTGCCGCGCTCCGCAGAAGCTCGCGTAATGCTTTTCGACGACTTGCACGGAATTTCCCAACAGCGTGACGGTGGCGCCGGAAA